>NZ_MJIQ01000026.1:0-34071 GCF_001878775.1 Acinetobacter sp. AR2-3 | reverse complement strand
TCAGTATCATGTACATGTTACTAAGATTCACTCACATAGTATTATTATTAGTTTTTTTAGAATGATACGAGGACCATCGAGGGCATCACGCGTAAGATCGTCGGCAGCGTCAGATGTGTATAAGAGACAGGTATTATGGCAACAACATGGTGTTGCACTTCAAATGCTAATCTAAGGTAGAAAATAGTTATGATAAATTCTTTGACACTTTCAATGAGCAATTGGATGAAGATTTTAATAAGCTTGGCGCGATTTCGTTACATTTGTTTTTGATTTTAAATAATAAGAGCAAAAATCACTATCAATTTAGTGAAAAAATAGAGCTTATTAATCGTCTAGTGCTTTCTATTTTATCCACTCTTGAAAGTAAAGCGGAAACCAAAGAAAAAACAGAAGATCTAGCAAAGAAAATAAATGATTTGCTTATTTTTATGACCGAAATTATACATTCCGATGAATCCTTTAATTAAGTAAAAAGCAGCCTAAGCTGCTTTTTTAAATCACTTATCTTTCGGTTCAGGCGGTGCCATCCCAAACTGCAAATACGCCATATTGGTGGCAATACGACCACGTGCAGTTCGCATTACATAACCTTGCTGAATCAGGTAAGGCTCAATGACATCCTCCAACGTACCAGAATCTTCTGCCATGGCTGCTGCCAAGGCTTCTACGCCAGCAGGACCACCATCAAAACGCTCAAGCAACATTGATAAATAACGGCGGTCGAGTGTATCTAAACCATCTTTATCGACTTTGAGCATGTCCAAAGCACGTTGGGCCATATCCTGATTGATCTCACCGGTACCTTTGACCTGAGCGTAATCACGAACTCGACGCAATAAACGGTTAGCAATACGCGGTGTACCTCGTGAGCGACGGGCAATTTCTTTTGCGCCATCTCCAGTCATCGGTACATCCATCAAATTGGCTGAACGTTTGACAATATGGGTTAAATCTTCAACCGAATAAAACTCTAAACGTTGCACGATTCCGAAACGGTCACGCAGCGGAGAGGTGAGTAGACCGGCACGTGTGGTGGCTGCTACCAAGGTAAATGGAGGTAAATCCAGTTTAATCGAGCGCGCAGCAGGGCCTTCACCAATCATGATATCGAGTTGATAATCTTCCATCGCCGGATACAGGATTTCTTCAATCACGGGTGAAAGACGGTGAATCTCGTCAATAAACAGGACATCGCCTTCTTCCAGATTCGTTAGCATCGCTGCCAAATCACCAGCACGTTCTAGTACCGGGCCAGAAGTAGATTTCAGGTTGCCACCCATTTCTCGGGCAATAATATTGGCCAATGTCGTTTTACCCAGACCTGGCGGGCCAAAGATCAGGGTGTGATCGAGGGCCTCTTCACGGCCACGGGCTGCGCCAATGAAAATTTCCATCTGCTCACGAACCACCGGCTGACCGATGTAGTCATCGAGGGAAGTCGGGCGGATGGCGCGATCGAAATGATCTTCGGGTTTTTCAGAACCACTGATAAGACGGTCTTGCATATCTATTAACTTAATCTCTTTATCGAAGCTGTTTGATGCTGTGGAAACAGCCTCAAATAATGATTTGTGTTTAGCTGCCATTGTGTAGGCGTTGTTTTACTTTTGAAAGATCAAAAGTAACAAAAATCTTTTGTTGAACTGAGGGTGTGTCCTACACCCCAGTTCAACGGGCGACATCCTTGTCGCCATACATTTATCAAATTCAGGTTGATGGTGGACTACGATTTATTTATTCATCGACTTTAATGCCGCGCGGATAATATCGCTGGCTTCAGTAAATTCACCTTTGGCAGCATTCACCAGTTTTTGTGCTTCAGCAGGTTTATAGCCTAACGACTGTAATGCAGCTTCCGCTTCAGCCACGGCTGAATTGCCCATAAACTGAATTTGTGGTGCAGTTGAATTACTTGGCGCAGCACCTGAAGCCATGGCTTTAAAGCGGTCACGCAATTCAATCATCAGGCGTTCTGCAGTCTTTTTACCCACTCCCGGAACTTTAACCAGAGTGTTGATATCTTCATGTTCAACGGTATGGATCAGCATTTCCACACTTAAAGTTGAAAGAATACCAAGCGCCATTTTCGGACCTACGCCATTCACCTTTAATAAGGTACGGAAAATGGTTTTTTCCTGCGTATTGATAAAGCCATAAAGTAACTGGGCATCTTCACGAACAGCCAGATGGGTCCACAGGGTAATTTTCTGGCCTTTTTGCAACTGACAGAAAGTGGTTAAAGGAGTGTCAATCTCATAACCTACGCCGTTTACATTTAATAAAACAGTAGGCGCTTCAAGTGCCAGCACTTCCCCAATCAGGCATCCAATCATTTTTTATATACTCAAATTTAATACAGGCATGGTAGTCAGCATTTTCGATAAAGGCAAAACTCTATCATTCAAAAGCAGTGATTTTTCTGAGATTATCATCAGGCGCTCGTTCACATTAGAGTAACCCGGCTTTATTGCCATGCAGTTCCTGCGCCAGATTATAGGCCTGATGATCAGAAAACTTGGAGACAATATCTAGCACCTGCATAATGTTGTCATAATGATCAGCGCTAAACTGCGCACCCGAGCGTTTTAAAATAGCCATCAAACGCTGCTCTTTAAAGCTTAAAGTTTTGTGCGGCGTGGTCAGTGGAATAAAGGCATCCAGAATCGTTTGCAGACTTTGATGCGCGATAATTTCCAGACCGGCTTTTTGCGGATGTTCGAAGATTTTGTCTCGCGCCAGTTCTTTGGCCCGGTTAATGCCAATCTCAATGTCGGCACTACAATAACCCAGCAATGAGCCTTGTAGTTGACCCATCAAAATTTCCTGTTGATGTCGGGCAAAGGCCGTAGTGACTTCATCTACCAGACGTTTCATGACCCGGCCACGTAAGGCGGCAATTTTTTGTTGCCAGGTGGTATTAGGCAGGTTGATTTCTTCAGGTGTGCCATATTCTCCCAGCAAGTTCAGGAAAACTGGCTCGACTTCGGTGTAACTGAGCATATTCAGGCTAATACCATCTTCCAGATCAATCAGGGCATAGCAGATATCATCCGCAGCTTCTAAAAGATAGGTCAGTGGATGACGACAATAATGATATTCACCAAGCTGGATTAGACCTAGCTGTTCAGCAATTTCCTGCAAAATTTCTTTTTCAGACTGGTAACAACCAAATTTTGGACGTCGGCTGGCCGGGGTGTTACCAGTCGGGTCAATCGCCTCAGAGAGCCATGGGTATTTAAGATAGGCGCCGAGCGTGGCATAGGTCAGGCGCATGCCGCCATCATAGGGATGATAATCAATCTTGGTCAGCAGGCGCAGGCCTTGAGCATTGCCTTCAAACTGGCGTACATCGGCTTCCTGTTCAGGACTCAAATCTTTTAAAAAGTCGGTATGAGAAGCATCGTCAAACCATTCCCGAATAGCGTATTCACCGGCATGACCAAAAGGCGGGTTACCAATATCATGCGCCAGACAGGCGGCCTGAATGATGGCACCGACATCAGCCGGAGAAATCCAGGCAGGTAAATTATCTTTGATTTTTTCTGCAGCCAGCATACCCAGTGAACGGCCAATACAGGAGACTTCTAGCGAATGGGTCAAACGGGTATGAATACCATCGTGCTGGGTCAGTGGATGGACTTGGGTTTTGCGGTTTAACTGCCGGAAGCTTTGCGAAAAAATAATACGGTCATAATCTTTATGAAACGGGCTTCGTGCCAGTTCAGTGCTCTGCTTTTTACTACCAATCCGAACTGTCGAAAGCAGTTCTAACCAACGCATTTGAGTCATTTATCATTATTCAGTGATCCACTATTTGCATCATGCCAAAAAACTAGCTCCTGCACTAGGGCAGTGCGACATGAATTGTCATGCTCCCTATTGTTATTTTAGTCAGCTGGAAAAGACTGAGAATTAAAAATCGAAATCATCAAATGAACAATAAAAAGCAGACTCAATAGCCTGCTTTTTGTTTAGGATGAAGAATCAAATTAGCTCTTCGCCATTTTTCTTGGCCTGTTGTGTGTCTTTATAGACATTCAGACAAATCGTGAACAAGACCAGGCTTGCCACCAAAGGCCAAAAAAGTACATATAGAGTCAATAATTGACTTGTCATCTGAAATCTCCTTATTTACTTTTCTCAGATAGCTGGTGAAATTCAATCACCATCTTGTTGATTTGCTTAAAATCAAATTTTTCTTTGCTGTAGAATAGCGTCAACACAGTACATACCAGCGCACTACTGCCATACGCTGTCAGTGAGCTTAACAAGGTGCCGTATTCACGCAAGAAGCCGATGGTCCATGGCATGAAGCCAATACTGGCCAATATGCCAACGACCAGACCCACTTTCTTGCCGAAGAAACCAAAGGTCATCAAACCCAGCACCACACCAATCCCCAGGGTCGCAACGAGTTCAAAGCCAAGTGCGATCAATCCCTGGATCGGAAGCCATTCAAAACGTACTATCAGAAAGCTGAAAAATGCGAGGCCCACTGACCAGTTAAAGGCCCGGGCATTCACCTTGTCCCAATACAGACTAACAATTACCGGGAATACAATAGAGCCCCAAAGCGCACCCACAAAAATCAGCATCGACAAAATGTCAAACTTCAAGGTGGCAATCACAATCCCCAGCATGGTGGCAACGATCATGGTCATACGGCCAATAAACAGCATTTTCTTTGGATCAGGACGGTTTTTCGCAATCTGTTTGCCATAAATGTCCGTCATGACAATCGCAGACAGGGCAGACAGATCCGAGTCAGCGGTAGAAGACAGGGCTCCAATCACCATGATGAATAAAAGCGCGACCATAAATGGAGAAAGATAAGTCGCTGCCATTTGCGGAATCAGGTTATTCAGGTTGCCATCAATGGGCTGAATACCTGCAAATAGTGCCAATAACCCCAGCATGCCTAGACCAATAACAATTGCAGCATAACCAATGGTTGCAGTGATAAAACTCGGTTTGATCAGGTCTTCACGGACTGCAAACAGGCGCTGGGCAATGGTCTGATTACCAATCGCGTAGGCCAATACGGCAACAAAAAATGGTGCACCTTGTTCCAGAAAGGCTGTTTTAGAGAAAAAATCCAGCTGTTCCGGCTGCAGGTGATGAATCCCGCTTTGAAACAGGGAAGGTCCACCTAAGGTGAAGAACAAGGTTGGAATAATGATCACAGCCGCGACAATCATCGCCACCAGTTGACCAAAATCGGTAAACACCGAAGAACGGAAGCCCGACCAGAGGGTATAGGACAGCACACCGATACCGGTAATCAGCACGCCATGGATAAAGCTTAAAGGAGATAAAATCTCAACCAGTGCCCCGGCAGCGGTAAAGTTCACCATCAGGCTGATCACGCTACCCACAATATTGGAACCCGCCAGAATCATCTGGCTTTGATTGCCATGCCGGGCATGCATGATTTCTGCCAAAGTATGTGCATTAGGCGCCAGTTCACGAAAGCGCTTGCCAAAGGGATAGATAAATAAAATCATCAGCGCACCCCACAAACCATAGTGGAGGGCACCGGAAACGCCGTATGTATATCCGGATGAAGCTGCTGCATAAAACGATGCGGCCCAGATCCAGGTGGCGGTCATACTGGCCGCAGACATTCCAAATCCGATGGAGCCATTTGAGACCATGTAGCCATCGACATTTTCATTTTTCTGTTTAATACGTAACGATAGTAAAAAGGTGATGCCATAGAAAAGCACCATCAATAGTACAGTTGCTGTACTAGTGAATTGAAACATACATACTCCTTAAGCGGGTCACCTTTTGTTTTTGAAAATTAAATCATTGGTGACAGATTAAGGCTCTAAAATAGACAGAGCAGTGAAGCTATAGAACATCAAAAAATTAGTGTCCGAATATAGAATTTATATTCATCTCTACAGCAGAAAGGAAAAACCATTGCCAGGCCCAGAATTTGGACATTTCCTCAGCAATTCGGCTAGAGCTTAACATAAAATCATCAAATTTACTGATGAAGTGTCTATTTGGTAAGATTCTAAGCTGATATAGACGTGTAAATCTGTTCCTCTATTAGTTGAATAAAAAATAAAATTTTAGATATTTTTTCAGTAATTACAAATATTTATTTTAAATTTTTCGAGTTAAATAAAACTTGAGAATATGGATTAAATAAAAAGGTAACAAAATTTTATTATTAATCATTTCTTCATTATTTTTTTATATAGGCCTCATAATTCCTGGTAAATTTCCTCATAAATATAAGTGGTATTTTGCTATTTATATTGTGTTTTTTACGCATAATAGAGCTCATGAATAAATGATGAAATTTCAAAATATTGGATATGGTGGGGGATTTTGTCGATATATTTTTTGGTCTTTTAGATGAGTAAATTTCGCTTAATTATGATCTGAGAAGATAAAAATCAAATATAAAAAAATAAAAGGCCTAAATAAGAAACTTTATTTTTATTCTTTTAGAAGGTGAGAATGGATGTCCGGTTTTTCCCCCGCAGATGATGTCAAATTAAAATACCACTCATTATTAATTACTCATTTATATGGCGGAGTAATTTTTGTCGGATGCTGTAATGGCGGAGACGAGCGGAGAATTGCTCTTTGTATTTCATAAAGGCAGAAGATCTTTAACCAGTTTTCTAATCTTAGAAGTCAAAGTTAGGAGTCACTCAAAAGAATTAAAAACAGTCTGCAAAAAATACGACTTCATGAAATCTTGTAATCAAGTATTTCATTTTGGCCTAAATCGGAGTTTTGGCAGGTCATGACAATAAAACCTGAATTTGATTTTGTCCCGATTGTTGTTGAAAAATAATACAATTTTTATGCAGAAAATTATTCTGAAGCGGTTTTGATTTTTCTTGAAAAAAATGTGTTAACCTGTGCGACTACATTCAATTTTCCTGACTGAAAATAAACGAAATATTTTAAAAGTCCAGGATATTTCAGACGTAGTTTTCTGATTTAGCATCTAGCCGATTTCCTTATTTCACAGTAGAATATGCGCTCTCTCAAGTCACATTGTGGCATGGTTGTTCAGACCATCCCGTGGAGCCAAAATCAGCATGTTTATCGTTGCCGGTGCACCCGCACATTCTTCTTTTAAGAAAACTCAACTATTATCGCGTTTGACGTCAATTAGTTCTGTTCAATCAATTGAAAGTCAATGGGTCTACCTCTTTGACCAAGCGCTCAGCGAGCAACAACAGCAATCAGCTTTACAGCTTCTCAACGATGGTCAATCTTTTAAATTGCACCAGGCTGCAAGTGATGAAATCCAGATTTTAGTCACACCGCGCGTCGGAACCATCTCTCCTTGGTCCTCTAAAGCGACGGATATTTTCAAAAACTGTAATACGCCGGTTCATCGACTTGAACGCGGCGTTTTATTTACTTTGAAGGGCGTAAAAGAGCTTTCTAAAGAAGCATTGCAAGTACTTCACGACCGTATGACCGAAAGCGTATTCAATGCGATTGAAGATGCTGCGGTATTATTTGTGGAAACGGCGCCAAAACCACTAAACTCGATTGATATTCTGGGTGAAGGTAAAGAAGCACTGGTAAAAGCCAACAACGAGTTTGGTTTTGCATTATCAATGGACGAAATTGACTACCTGACTGAGGCTTTCATCACGCTGGGTCGTAATCCGAATGACATCGAACTGATGATGTTTGCGCAAGCCAACTCTGAGCATTGCCGTCATAAAATCTTCGGTTCAGAATGGACGATTGATGGTGAAGTTCAGCCATTATCCTTGTTCCAGATGATCAAGAACACCTATAAAGAATCACCAACAGATGTATTGTCAGCTTATAAAGACAACGCTTCGGTGATTGTTGGTTCGGATACCCAGCGTTTTTATCCAACTCAAGAAGACAACGGCCATCAGGTTTATAAATACAAGAGCCAAGCCGCGCATATCCTGATGAAAGTGGAAACCCATAACCACCCAACTGCGATTGCGCCATTTGCTGGTGCAGCGACAGGTTCAGGCGGTGAAATCCGTGATGAAGGTGCAACCGGTCGTGGTGGTAAGCCTAAAGCAGGTTTAACCGGCTTCACGGTATCTAACCTGAATATTCCAGGCTTTGAACAGCCTTGGGAAGAAAACTACGGCAAGCCATCGCGTATGGCCTCGCCGTTACAAATCATGATTGAAGGCCCATTGGGTGGTGCTGCATTCAACAATGAATTTGGTCGCCCAGCTTTAAACGGTTACTTCCGTACTTTTGAACAAAACGTCAATGGCGATGTTAAAGGTTTCCATAAGCCAATCATGATCGCGGGTGGTTACGGAAATATCCGTCCAGATCACGTTGAAAAAGATCCGATCTTACCGGGCGACTTGTTGATCGTACTCGGTGGTCCAGCCATGCTGATCGGTCTGGGCGGTGGTGCTGCATCTTCTGTAGATAGTGGTAAATTGGGCGAGAACCTTGATTTTGCTTCGGTACAACGTGAAAACCCGGAAATGGAACGCCGTTGCCAAGAAGTGATCGATACTTGCTGGCGCATGGAAGACCACAACCCAATCGTGTCTGTACATGACGTGGGTGCGGGTGGTGTATCAAATGCCATGCCTGAACTGGTGAATGATCATGAGTTAGGTGCAGTGCTGGATCTTCGTAAGATTCCATCTTTAGAACCTGGCATGTCTCCAATGGAAATCTGGTCAAACGAAGCGCAAGAGCGTTATGTATTGGCGATTCGTCCATCTTCTTTAGAATTATTTGAGTCAATCTGTGCACGTGAACGTTGTCCGTTTGCAGTACTGGGTGAGGCGACTGAAGCACGTCACTTAACCGTTGAAGATCCATTATTCGGCAACAAGCCGGTGGATATGCCAATGCAGGTGATGCTTGGTGGTACTCCACGTATGAGCCGTACTTATGAAACGATTGAACGCAAAGGCGATGATTTTGACGCGGCTAAAGTCACAGATCTGAAAGATGCGATTTATCGCGTTCTTAAAAACCCGACTGTTGCTTCTAAATCGTTCCTGATCAGTATTGGTGACCGTTCGATTACCGGTATGGTCGCGCGTGATCAGATGGTAGGTCGCTGGCAGGTTCCTGTCGCGGATGCTGCTGTGACTACAACAAGCCTTGTCGGTTACACCGGTGAAGCGATGGCAATGGGTGAACGTCCTCCAGTAGCCTTGTTGAATCCTGCTGCATCAGCACGTTTATCAGTTGCTGAATCAATCTCGAACATCATGTCTGCGAAGATTGAAAAAATCAGTGATATCAAATTGTCTGCAAATTGGATGGCTGCTGCGGGTCAACCGGGCGAAGATCAGGCATTGTTCGAAGGCGTGAAAGCCATCGGTATGGAAATGTGTCCTGCACTGGGTATCGCGATTCCAGTCGGTAAAGACTCATTGTCTATGCGTACCACCTGGAATGATGAAGGTGAAGACAAGTCTGTGACTTCTCCAATGTCGGGCGTGATCACTGCATTTGCGCCAGTGACTGATGTGCGTCAAACATTGACTCCTGAACTGAAAGATATTGAATCTATATTGGTTCGTATTGATCTGTCTAAAGGTCAGTTCCGTCTAGGTGGTTCGATTCTGGCGCAGGTGTATAAAGCAATCGGTTCAGTGACGCCTGATGTCGACAGTTTCGATGACTTCAAAGCATTTTTCGCATTGGTTCAAGACTGGAACAACCGTGGCTTAATCAAAGCATATCATGACATCGGTGATGGTGGTTTATTGGCGACTGTTGCAGAAATGATGTTCGCATCACGTCTGGGTGTTGCTCTAGAAGATCAATCAACTGCAAGCCTATTTGCTGAAGAGATTGGTGCAGTGCTGCAAATCTCGAAAGCAGATTGGGAAGCATTACAAGCTGAAGTTGCAGCATCTACGCTTAAAGATGCAATTGCAGTGGTTGGTAGTGTAAACAATACGGACCAATTGTCTATCAATGGTCTGGTACTTGAACGTGCTGACCTGCAAGTGGCATGGACTGAAGTTTCTCATCAAATCCAGCGCCTACGTGACAACGTACAAACTGCAGATCAGGAATTTGCCTTAATTACTGATAAAGCGCACAAAGGTATTATCGCCCAACCAACATTCGACTTGAATGAAGCGATTGAAGCACCTTTCATTAACTTGCGTCGTCCAAATATGGCAATTCTGCGTGAGCAGGGTGTGAATGGTCATATTGAAATGGCGGCAGCTTTCGACAAAGTCGGTTTCAATACCGTTGACGTCCACATGAGTGACTTGCTGGCAGGTCGTATCAGCCTGGATGATTTCGAAGGTCTGGTGACGTGTGGTGGCTTCTCGTATGGGGACGTGATGGGCGCTGGTGGGGGCTGGGCGAAATCCGTATTGTTCAATGCTAAATTGCGTGACCAGTTTGAGAAATTCTTCAACCGTCAAGAAACCTTCTCGCTGGGTATCTGTAACGGCTGTCAAATGTTGTCTCAATTGGCTCCATTAATTCCGGGTGCGGATGCTTGGCCACGTTTCCATCGCAATACGTCTGAAGTATTTGAAGCACGTGCAGTGAACGTTCGTGTGGAAAAATCGAATTCAGTCTTGTTGCAAGACATGCAAGGTTCGATTCTGCCGATCGCTGTGGCGCATGGTGAAGGTCGTGCAGTTGCAACTGCGGAAAACTTTGCTGCATTGAATGCATCGAATCAGGTGGTTTTACGTTATGTAGATAGCCATGGCAATGCAACTGAACAATATCCGTTGAACCCGAATGGTTCACCAGAAGGTATTACCGGTGTAACGTCTCAGGATGGCCGTGCAACGATTATGATGCCGCACCCTGAACGTAACTTCCGCGCGATCCAGCATTCATGGAAACCAGAAGGCTGGGATCAGGATGGTGCTTGGTTACGCATGTTCCGTAATGCACGTAAATTTATTGGCTAATTGATATAATCAAGAATTAAAAAAGCCCCGAAAGGGGCTTTTTTAATAAGCAAATTATAGATTTATAGGTGATTAGATATAGAATTGAAAAAGATTAAAAAATGAATAAAGAGTCCTCAAATATCCGATTTAATTGAAAAAGTTTTACTTTTACAAGAATTGCTAATAGCTAGAGCTACTGATACTTATGAAAAAGGTTCTTCAGAGGCATTTATGCAGCTTAGACAAGAGTTACTGACATTTAAAAACTTTTATGAATATATTCCATTTTTTATTAAAGACACACGCACATTAGATGAATTTGAAGCTAGGATTAAGTGGGATTTTGAATCTTACGCTGAACGTGAAAATTATATTTATTCGGAATTTAAAGAATTCTTTAATGTATTAGAAAGTCTAGATGTTCCTCCATTGGATCAGGTAGTACAGTTGAAGATTGCTGAATTAAGCTCGGATTATATACATCAAATATGGCAGAAAGCATTAGAGCGAAGAAGTACAGATCCCGAAGGTGCGATTACATTAGCTCGAACACTTTTAGAATCGACCTGCAAATATATTCTTGATGAATACGAAGTCGGTTATGGCAATGCTCCAGATATAAATCAACTGTATAGATTGGTGAGTAAAGAATTAAACCTTGCTCCATCTCAACATACGGAGCAGACTTTCAAACAAATTCTCGGAGGATGTAGTTCCATCATTGAAGATTTAGGATCATTGAGAAATAAAGTGGGTGATGCTCATGGGCAAGGTAAAATAAACTTTAAACCTTCTCCAAGACATGCAGAATTAGCAGTGAATTTGACTGGTACAATGTCCGTGTTTTTATTCTCATCTTGGAAATTAAAACAAGGTGAATGAATTTTTTATTATAAATATTGTTTTTAAATAGTATCTTAATTTTACTGTATGGAAAAATTAAAATAAATTCACTAACATAGGATTATTCAACCACCAATTTGGTGGATTTTTGCTTTTTAAGCATTCTGATTTTTTAATTTTTTTCTTCCTGCTGAGTTGGTTTAGATTTTGCTTTTATATTGTATATAAAGTGCTATGGTATGTTTTATGCACAACTTTATTGCACTATAAAAGAAAGATGGAATAGATCGGTTCAGTATCAATTCTCAAAGATGAGGTGATGACATGGCTAAAACACTTAGAATAATGGATAAGGCGGCAATGCGTCAGAAAGGCTGGATGTTGTTTTGTATTGTTGTAGGACTACAAATATTGTTCGTCGTGGGCAGTTACTTGCTGCAGGGTTCTTGATCATCAGCTTTAAGAAAGCCACCATTAAGGTGGCTTTATAATTTAAATAACCAATTGAACCTGCTTCAATACCGCCTTTAACGTATTTTCATAATCAAAAGCTTTATTGGTACTGTCCTGATAACGCCAACCACATAACCATCTGGACGAACCAGAATTGCGCCAGATTCATGAATTTCAGACTTGGCATTCCAGGTGCCATACACATCTCGGTAATCACGTGCCCCAATTTGAATGACATCCAAATAAGGTAAGTTCAGTGATTCGGTCGCCTGTTTCCAGCCTTTACCCGATAAACCAGTCAGCAGGATAAAACGACCTTTACCGGTAATATCCAGAGTGGACTGCTTTTGACCATTGGTATTAACCAGCCAGGTATGTGGCACTTTAGCACCCGGACGTGTTGTTGCTTGCAGATAAAGCTGCTGATCACGCTCAAATCTTTCAGGCTCAGCTTCGCTAATGACTGCATTGGAGGTATAGCGCTGATTTAACTCTATACCTTGCGCATTAAACTCATAATTTTTTACTGCTAATGCTTTGAACAATTTCTGGCGGATTTCAGCACCTTGCTCATCTTCCGAAAAAATACGTTCCAGCATTTGTTTTTGTGTAGTCACACCATTGTCAAAACCAAAGACTTCTTTCAGGTATTTATAATCAAAACGTGATTGATTCGCTCGCGCCACAATTTGCTTGCCGACCGGTGCACGCTCAGTCGTATAGGAATCCAGCAGGGAAGGTGCAGCCCAGCCTTTTACCGCGTATGCTAGTTTCCAGCCTAGGTTAAAGGCATCCTGCATGCAGGTATTTGAACCTAGGCCACTCGATGGTGGATGACGGTGTACCGCATCACCACCGCAGAATACGCGACCTTTAGAATATTCAGTTGCCCAGGTCTGGTTCACATACCAGTACGACAATTTCTGGATTTCGACTTCTTCAACTTTTGCACCGACAAAGGCATTCAGGCGGGCACGTACCTGTTCTTCAGTCACTTGTGGTTCGCCTTTGGAAACGTCAAAGCCCCAACCCATAATCCATTCATGCCATGGCGTAATGGCACGTAACAATCCCATACCGAGATCGCCAAAGCTGGCTTCAGGATTCACGATCCATTGCAGAATCGCAGGACGGTGCTGTACATATTTAGTCAAATCAGCTTTAAAGGTCACATACACTGTACCGGCACGTGCCATGACACCTTCCAGTGGCAAGCCGAGCTGTTCCAATACACGAGATTTAGCACCATCCATACCCACCAGATATTTTGCTCTTAAGCTAAATTCAGTATTGGTAATGCGGTTCAGGAAAGTAGCAGTCACGCCATCTTCATCCTGCACATGTGACAGGTATTCAGTATTGAAGTTATAAATTGCACCACGTTCACCGGCATTTTTCACCAGTAAAGCTTCCATTTTTGGCTGAATCAGATCGACTAATGGACATGGACTGCCTTGGATATAGTCACCATGACGTTCATCACCGGTACCCCATGCACTTAAACGGGCGATTTCTTCGCTGACCAGACTGGTGGTAATCAGGCTTTCACCCATCTGTTCCCATGGTGTTGCAATCTCTTTAACCTGTTCTTCAATACCTAAATCACGTAATACTTCCATGGCACGCTGATTGGTAATATGGGCACGCGGACTATTGGCCAGCCAGCTAAACTGGGTAAACAGTTGTACCTTGATACCATAATTCGCCAAAGCCAAACCTAATGTTGAACCTGCAGGACCGGTACCAATGATCAGAACATCAGTGTCATAGTGTTGTGTCATACAAGACTCCATGTGTATAGGTGAAGAACAAGCTATCTATATAATCAGGCAGTCTAGTAAAACAGGATCTGTTGATATAGCGATATTCATATAAACTATCGACCTATTCTTATTTGCAATACGTGGGTCATAATCTTAAGATGCTGACCTGATCAGAAACCGGGCAGGCTATGGAACTTCGACATTTACGCTATTTTATTACTGTGGCGCAGCAACAAAGTTTTACCAAGGCTGCCGAAAAACTGTTTACCGCTCAGCCGTCATTAAGCCAGTAAATTAAGGATCTGGAGCAGGAAGTAGGCGTCATGCTGTTTGATCGTTCATCCAGAAAGGTCAAACTCACCGATGAAGGGCAGGCTTTTCAGATCTATGCCGAAAAAGCACTGGAAAATGCTAAACTGGCAGTAGCAGCAGCGCGTCAGGTTGCGCAGCAGAAAAATAACCAGATTCACATTGGCTTCCTGAATGTCGCAGAAATAAAAGTGATGCCACAGATTCTGGCCCAGCTTAAAAAAACCATGCCGGACTTAAAAATCCATCTGCATAGCCTGACCTGTATGGAACAGATTCAGCGGCTAAAAAATGCTGAACTGGATTTATGTATTACCCGCTTTCATCTGGACCATCCAGATTTTGAGAATATTCATTTATTAACCGAGCAAATTTATCTGATAGCCGCTCAGCACTTACATTCTACAGATCGAATCCTGAAATTACAGGAACTAAAAAACCATAATATAATTATGTGTGAGCAGAATGCTTCACCAGTATTTTATGAAAAGCTGGATAGACTACTCTGCATTGATCAGCTTGAGCATGAACAGCTGTTGTGGGTGACCAATGTCTTGCAACACATCAATCTGACCAATATGGGAATGGGCTTTAGTTTTGCGCCTGAATATTTACTGCGGTTTTTGAATGATCATGTGAAAATTGTCCAGACTGATCAGGCACTGCCAAAACTGGGCTTGTATGCAACATTTAACAAGAATTCCCAAAATCCTGCATTGAAGATGATTACCCAAGCCCTTAACAATACGACAAGTATCTGAATTGCAGGAAGGAATATATGTTAAAGCTGATTTATTACGTACCGGATGAAAATTTGGAAGACACCAAGAATGCGATATTTGCAGCAGGGGCAGGCGGCATTGGTGAGTATACGGACTGTGCCTGGCAGGTTTTAGGAACCGGACAGTTTAAGCCGCAGGAAGGTGCAGATCCTCATATTGGTGAAGTGGGTAAACTGGAACAGGTACAAGAATGGCGGGTAGAAATTCTGGTGCCGGATGAAAAGGCAGTCGAAGTGGCCAAGGCGCTGAAAGAAAGTCATCCTTATGAAGAGCCAGCCTTTGAATTTATTCAGCTTCTGGATATCAAAGTCTAAAATTGATACTCTGCTGCGGCGCGTTTAACTTAGCGCGCCGTTAATCTAGATTCAGAAACCAGCCGACCTGCTTTTGTTATTATCATTTCTTCCAGAATAATCCAAAGAAAAAATATAATAAGGAAAATAACAATGCCGTGGCCAAAACCGCTGAGCAGTGCGCTTAAGAATACCCTCAGTAAATCTATCCAGTACGGTACAGAAATCCTGCATCAGCGCATTCCATATTCGCCAGATAATCCCTATCTGGAAGGTATATTTGCACCAGAGCGGCAGGAACACTTTTCCACAGATTTAAAGGTTGAAGGGCAGATTCCTGCAGAACTGGATGGTGCATTAATGCGGATTGGTCCAAATCCTATTACAGTCAAAAACCCACGCAACTATCACTGGTTTACGGGCGATGGCATGTTGCATGCGCTCAGACTGAAGGGTGGTGAGGCACATTGGTATAAAAGCAGTTATATCGGTTCTGCCAGTGTGCAGAAAAAACTTCATCGACCACAAATTCCCGGTAAAACGCGAGGTGTCGCGGATGCAGTCAATACCAATGTTATCCACTTTGCCGGAAAAATCTGGGCACTGGTAGAAGCGGGTGCATATCCAGTTGAGTTGAATGCTGCACTGGAGTCAAAACGACATCATTTGTTTGAAGATGATCAGGATTTTCCATTTACTGCCCATCCGCATATTGATCCTGAAACGGGCGATATTCATGCGATTTGTTATGATGCTTTAAGTCAGAACAAAGTTTTTTATCTACAGATAGATTCCACAGGAAAATTGAAACATCACGTCGACATTCCAGTGAAACATGGTCCGATGATTCATGATTGTGCTATTACCAGATCCCAGGTTCTGATTCTGGACCTGAATGTTAACTTTTCTGTATGCAGTGCTTTAAAGGGTTCAATGTTGCCATATCAATGGAATCCAAAACGGCAGGCACGCATTGGTATATTGCCTTTTGGCGGTAAGGCAATAGATATTCGCTGGTATGAGATTGATCCCTGTTTTATTTTTCATACCGTGAATGCTTATGAGCTGGATTCTGGTGATGTGGTTATGGATGCGGTGGTGCACCCCAAAGCATTGGTCAGTTCGATTCAGGGACCGATTGAAGATCAGGATATTCGGCTGGAGCGGTTCATTTTTGAACATGGCACTGGAAAAGTGGCTCGGACGATATTATCCGAGATGAAACAGGAATTCCCACGGATTAATGAAGCTTATACCGGGCGGCCTTATCGCTATGTCTACACTATTTCCTTTGGCGAGTTTGATGATCCTTCTCATGTCAGCAGCAATACTCTTTTGAGCCATGATGTGGAAACTGGCAATTCAGAAAGCTATTCTTTTGGAGAGAATTGGGTGACAGGAGAGGTGATATTCGTCGCACGGGAAGGGGCGCAAGCTGAAAATGATGGCTGGCTGATGTCTTATGTTCATGCTTTAGATGGACGCCCATCCAAAGTGGTGATTCTGGATGCACAGCATATGGCTGAAGGGCCGATTGCAACCATTCATTTACAGGTACGTGTACCCGTCGGGTTTCATTGTAACTGGGTTGATTATCGGAAATTAAGAACCCACTATTCATAGGTTTTGATTATTTACTGGCATTTTTAAGATGACATAGCTTTCATATAGCGTGAAGACTTCACTCTCTGTTTGCAGGCTGATAGGGCTTTAAAGAACGAAAAATATATTGCATAGGATAAGCAAAATTATGTGTTAGGCAGAAATTCATTCTTGAATCTCTGCCTAAGCGCGATATCCATATCACCAAATGAGGTAGAACTTAAGGCTTTGTTTTTCTATAGCTGCTAT
Organism: Acinetobacter sp. AR2-3; assembly: GCF_001878775.1. NCBI lineage: Bacteria > Pseudomonadati > Pseudomonadota > Gammaproteobacteria > Moraxellales > Moraxellaceae > Acinetobacter > Acinetobacter sp. AR2-3. The sequence continues at coordinate 16,891 of NZ_MJIQ01000026.1, read as the reverse complement.
TAAACCTTCTGAATAAACAGCTCACGATCAAAACGGTACTGAGGGAAGAATACTCCATCTTCGGCACGTTCACCTGCACCAATTACCATGACCGGATACTGTTCATCATTTAATTTCAGAATTTCACGAACCATCGGCTCATCAAAACCTTCCATCATACAGCTGTCAAAACCATAAGCACGTAAAGCTAAGACCAGATTTTCACAAGCGAGCGCCGTTGTTTTGGTCGCCCACAGTTTCGCATCAGCTGGGCTGAAAGCAGACACTGGCATTTGTTTGTCCAGTGTACGGGCAACTTTGAAAGCCACTTTCTTAAAGTTACCAAAAGCATTCAGATAACCAGTCTTATAGTTGTAAGGAATATATTTATAGTATTTCTTAATCGCGGGCGGTGCTTCAGGAAATGGAAATTCATTCACATTACGTTTCGCCATTTCATCGATACGATCGGTACGTGCGATACAGACAATTAGCTCAGAAGCAGTTTTAGCTGCCAGTTGACTCATACAGGCTTTGACCAGACGTTTTTTCTTGCCCGGATTTTGTACCACATAAAAAGTCCAAGGCTGCAAGTTCGACGAATTTGGTGCCAACAACGCCAGATCCAGACAGGCATCCAGCACTTCGACAGGAATTGGCTTTTTGGTAAATTTACGCACTGAACGTCGACTTTCAATCACTTTACGAAAATTATCGACATCTATATCTTGAGGTGTAGGTTCGTAATAACGTTTCTTTTCTGGATTTGAACTATCTGTTGTTTCGGAAGAGTTTTGAGAGTTTTGATTTGGCATATTCAGATTCTTGGAAAAATAAAAGATTGAGGCAGTCTAAACCACCTCGTTGAACTCATAAGTTTGAAAATTAGTTGAATTGTGTGAAGTCAGGTTTACGTTTTTGCATAAACGCTTGAACCGCTTCCAGCATTTCTGGCGAGCCTACACGCTGCATGAAAATTTCTGCTTCATGGTCAATCCATTCCACAATTTCATTCACATTGTGTTTCATCAAGGCTTTGGATTGCACCAGTGATGCTAATGGCAGGGCAGAGAGCTGGGCAGCTTGTGCTGCTGCTTTAGTGTAAACATCTTCTTCAATGCTATTCACCAGACCTGCGTCGAGCGCTTTTTCGCTATTGAATTTTTGCGCAGTCAGCAATAATTCAGCTGCTTTATGATAGCCTGCCTGTTGAATCAGTAATTTGCTTGATGCGCCTTCAGGCGATAGACCCAAACTGACAAATGGAATCTGGAACAGAGTAGTATTGTCACTATAAACCAGATCACAATGCAGTAAAATTGTCACGCCAATGCCGATTGCAACACCACGCACGGCTGCAATCAATGGCTTGGAAAATTTTGCGGCAGATTTCAGTAAAACAAATGGCGGGCCTTCAGCAGCAGGTGCCTGACCTTTCTTCGCAGCAGATTTCATAAAATCCTGCATATCATTGCCCGCACTAAAGTCTGCATCCTGACCACGTAATACAACTACACGAACTTCAGGTGCCTGATCAGCTTCATCCAAGGCTTTCGCAATCCAGAGATACAGCTCGCTATATAACGCATTTTTCGCTTCCGGGCGATTGATGGCTAAAGTGAGTACACCATGTTCTAAATTCGCATTCAAATGCTCATGAGGTTGTTGAATACAGCTCAGTGTCATCGTACTATCCTTGCTTTAAAACTTAATTTGATTTTATGGGAATGATTATGTCGCATATTTATTGGGACAGCACAACTCATGAGTCATAAAAAACTGATCCCTTATGAAATATACATTTGATTATCTGGTTTTCATTGGCCGTTTTCAGCCTTTTCATCTGGCACACATGCAAACGATTAACATTGCCCTGCAACACAGTCAACATGTGATTTTGGCTCTCGGCTCTGCGCAAAATGAACGCAATATCAAAAATCCATTCTTGGCTTCGGAGCGTGAAGCCATGATCCTGTCAAATTTTAGTCCAGAAGATCGGGCTCGGATCAAATTTGTAGAAGTCATTGATGTTTATAATGATGAAAAATGGCAAAAACTGGTGAAATCGCTGGTGAATCAGGTTATTGAACCGGATGCCAAAGTTGGGCTGATTGGGCACTTTAAAGATGATTCTTCTTATTATTTAAAGTTTTTTCCAGAATGGGAAATGGTCGAACTTGACAGTCTTGAAGATGCCTTATCCGCCACGCCGATGCGTGAAGCTTATTATCGTGGCGAAATTCAACGGGATAAATTTCCACAAGGCACAATTGATTTTCTAGAGAATTTCCAAAAAACCACGACCTATCAGCAACTCAGTGAAAAATTTGCCCAGAATGATAAAACCAATCTAGTTTAAAAGTATCAGGTTGTTATGGGTTGATTCATGGTAGTTTGAGCATGCTGTTTCAAACATTCGCCTAAAATTTCCAGGGCAGACGACTGTTCTTTCCAGTGATGCCAATACAAGGGTACTTCAATTCGCATCTCACTCGAAAGTTCAAGCAGTTCACCTGACTCCAGCAAATCCCTGGTTTGATAGTCCGGCAGCCAGCCATATCCTAGACCCATGACAATCGCATCAAAAAACGCATGGGTCGATGGAATAAAGAAATGAGGATATTGAGCAAGGTTCAGGCCAAATTCGTGCTGAATAAATTGGGTATGGAGTTGGTCTTTTTCATTAAAAATAATGGCAGGGGCAAGGCGTAGCGCATCCCGATGTACCCCTTGATGAAACCAGTTTCGGGAAAAGTCAGGGGTGGCGACCAGACGATACTGCATCTGTCCGATCAACTCAGCCCGGCAACCTTTCATTGCCTTGGCTTCAGTACTCAAACAGGCATTGACGAGACCTGCTTCTAACAGATGATGAGTCTGTGATTGATCATCTACCTGAAAATGCAGCACAATTTTATGCTGGATCAGCTGGGTTTGTAAGGTTGGTAATAGCCAGGTCGCGAGTGAATCAGCATTGGTGGCAATATTCAGGCAGTAGAAACCTTCATGTTGCAGCTGTCCACCCAGATCCTGCATCAGATTCTGTTCTAGCAAACGTTGATGCTGTAAATAATGCAATAAAGTTTGTCCTGATTGGGTCACGCGGCAAGGCCGATCTCTCACCAGAAGCAATTGTCCCAATTTTTTTTCCAGACTTTGAACACGAAGGGTCACTGCCGAGGCAGTAATATTTAGCTGCTCGGCAGCCAGATCGAAACTTCCCGTTTTTGCAACTGCGTAAAAAGCATCACATTGTTTCGCATTCAGCATATCTGTTATCTAAAAATAATTTAGTTAAATTGATATTAACTTAGTTTTAATTAATCGCATCCATTTTGTTGAATAATTCATTTATTCAAAAAAGGGGAATGTGATGTTCAGTTATATGGTGAGTGGTTTTGCTGTGGGAATGAGCCTGATTATCAGTATCGGTGCACAGAATGCTTTTGTATTAAAACAAGGTTTAAAACAACAGCATGTGTTCTGGGTCTGTGTGATTTGTGCCTTGTCTGATTCCATTTTAATTCTGCTTGGCGTACTGGGCTTTGCGCGCGTCATTGAACATTATCCGGATATTGTTATATTTTCTAAATATATTGGCGCAGGATTCCTATTTTATTATGGTTTGCACCATGCGATCAGCGCATTTAAATCAACAGAGGTTTTAGCACCAAGTGATCAGCTAACAGAGCATTTTCTACAAGTACTGATGATCTGCCTGGCTTTTACCTGGCTAAATCCGCATGTTTACTTAGACACAGTCATATTGATTGGATCAATTTCAACCCAATACGCCTTAGGAAAATGGTGGTTTGCTTTAGGTGCTGTCTGTGCTTCCTGGTTCTTTTTCTTTAGTTTGGGATATGGGGCAAAGATACTGACGCCTTGGTTCCAGCATCCAAAAGCATGGAAAATACTGGATGCTATTATTGCCTGTACCATGTGGGGCGTCGCGGTGTCATTAATCCTCAGTATTTGATTCAGGCTACAAAAGCCGATAGATCGGTTAAGAAGTTGACCAAGCGTGTCATTTTAGATAGGTATCGAGAATGGTCAGCGCAGAAAACAACTCTTTTCAGTACTGCAAGCACATAGATATTTCAATATATATTGAGCTTAAAATAAACGATCTGTCTGGTATAAAAAAATTTTAAAATCAGAATTTTATAAGATGAAAACAATCTCCTGCTAGCCTAGCAGGGCCACTTATCAGAGAAAAATCAGCACAAGTATTTTGTCCGTTAGTCATGAATGATTTTACAAAAACTTCAATAAACTGGTATAAAAATAACGAAAACCTGTTCGCTCAAAAAACAAGAAAATTTAATTTCAGATTAAGCCGTGTACTTAAATCCGATCAATAAGAAATTAAACAAGGTGGATTTAAAATTGAAAACAACAATAAAAACTGGGCTCCTTAGCCTAGCGATCTGTTTAGCTTTGACCAGTCAGTCTTTTGCAAGATCATGGACGTTAACTCCTAAAAGTGATGTCGGTTTTGAGATCAAGTCGATGGGTCTTACTGTAGTTAAAGCCAAGTTCAATCAGGTTCAATCCACGATGCAGTTTGATGCTAAAGCACCGCAAAATGCCTCAACTCATCTGGTCATGGATGTGGAAAGTTTAAGCTTTAGTAAGCCGCTATTTAAACATATGATTTTGGGCGAAGACCTGTTTTATGTAGAAAAATATAAGACTGTAATTTTTAGAAGTATCCAGTTTAAAGACTTAGGCAATGGCAAATACAATGTTTTAGGTCATTTAACCCTGCGTGGTGTGACCAAGCCTGTGATTTTCGAAACAACCTTTAAACCCAGTATGTCGAATGCCAACCTGCTTGATGTTCAGGCATCTGCCGTGATTAACCGTAGGGATTTTGGTATGAAAAAAGGAATTGCCGGGGTAGGAGATAAAGTGAATCTTCATCTTTCGGGACAGTGCGAAATGAACTAGAGTAAATATAAAATACTTGATGATATGACATTTATTGTAAAAAAGCCCGAATATTTCGAGCTTCTATTTATACACAAGCATGCAATTAAGCAGCTTGCAAAGCTTTTAAATCTTCCAGAACTTGTTCTGCGTGACCTGCTGCTTTGACCTTACGGTATTCTTTGACCAGTTGACCGTTATGGAAAATGAAAGTCGAACGCTCAATGCCCATAACTTGTTTACCATACATGTTCTTTTCTTTAATCACATCAAAGTGATTGCACAACACCTCTTCTTTATCGCTGATCAGGTTAATACTCAGGTTCTGCTTTTCAGTAAAGTTCTGATGAGCTTTTACCGAATCACGGGATACGCCAAGAATTGTGGTGTTTAAAGCATCGAACTGATCTTTTAAACAGGAAAATCCTACTGCCTGAGTTGTGCAGCCCGGTGTAGAATCTTTAGGATAAAAATAAATCACCAGCCATTCTGTATTTAACTGGGTTAAATTAATTTCCCCTGTCGTCGCAGGAAAATTCTGGTCAAGCAAACTAATTTCAGACATAAAAACTCCTGTTTTCTTTAAATTTTTTCAAAAAAATAAGCCACATTATTATAGTGGCTTATTTTATCAAAGAATCATCAGATCTTATTTCTTTGGTGCCGCTTGAGCTGATTTCATTGCTTCTTCAGTCAATGTTTTCAGTTTGCCTGTTAACTGTGGACCAAAGCATGCTTGAAGATCTTTATTCTGCTTCTGTACAAAAGCTAAAGTGCCTGGGCTTTTTTTCTGGTTAATAGTGCTTTGAATTTCCCATTTTTGTGCATTGGTTAATTTGCCATCTGCTTCAATAGCACAACCACAATATTTGCTGACTTCAGCAGATGTCAATTTTTTGCTTTTGCCAGTTTCATTTTTACAAACATTGATCAATGCAGATTTTACATTGGTGCTTTTATAAGCTTGTTGTAATTTGTCATCAGCCGCTTGAGCCGTAGTTGCGAACATAGCAGCAGCTGAAACAATTGCTGAAAGCACGATGCTTGATTTTAAATTCTTCATAAACTCTACCTTGTTATTACGGTATATAACGTGTCGGGTCTTCAACACCTGCGTCCGCAAAACCCTGTTTACGTAAACGACAACTGTCGCATTTGCCACAGGCACGTCCTTGGTCATCTGCTTGATAGCATGACACCGTTTGACTGTAGTCTACGCCATGTTCAATACCTAAGCGAATGATATTTGCTTTGGATAAATGTAACAAAGGTGTTTCAAATTTGAGCGCCTGACCCTCTACGCCAACCTTGGTCGCAAGGCGTGCCATGTTGGCAAATGCCTCGATAAATTCCGGACGGCAATCCGGATAACCGGAGTAATCAACCGCATTAATTCCGATGACAATCGCTTCAGCTTCGAATACTTCAGCTGCTGCTAAGGCGTAAGACAAGAAGATAGTATTACGTGCTGGAACATAGGTAATCGGAATGCCAGCCTGTTCATGGTCGGGTACCTCAATACTATGATCGGTAAGGGCTGAGCCACCCAGATTACCCAGATCAATATTGATCACTCTATGTTCCACACCCGCACGTTGCGTTAAAGCTTTTGCTGCATCCAGCTCGGTCGTTGAACGCTGACCATATCGAAAACTGAGTGCGATACATTCATAGCGTGCCTGTGCCCAAGCCAGACATGTTGTTGAGTCTAATCCGCCAGATAACAGGACAATGGCACGAGGGCGCATAAGCTGATTCTCCAAAAAAATACTTTACAAAAAATTAACGACCAGTTTCATCATTCCATAACAACTTGTGTAGCTGTAACTGGAAACGAACAGGGAGATGGTCTTCTAAAATCCACTGAGCCAAATCACGTGCCAGTGGTGGTAACTGAACTGCACCTTTTTCGACCGCAAATGCAGGCGAAAACCAAACTGTACTCACTTTGTCTTGAAGTTGGTACAGTTCTAACTGCTGCTTTGACCATTCATAATCTTCACGATTGCATATCACAAACTTGATTTGATCATGTGCAGTTAAATGATCGAGATTAGAAAGCAAATTCCGTGCAACTTCACCTGAAGTTGGTGTTTTTAAATCGAGAACTTTGGAAACACGTGAATCCACTTTGGACACATCTAGAGCCCCACTGGTTTCAAGTGAAACCTGACATCCTAAATCTGCCAGTCGCTGCATCAGGGGCAGGGCATTGGGCTGTGCCAGAGGTTCACCACCGGTCACACAGACGTAAGGCGTTTTAAAATCAAGCGTAGTCTGGATAATATCGTCTAGAGACTGACGCTCACCACCTTCAAAGGAATAGGTGGTATCACAATAGCTACAACGCAATGGGCAACCGGTTAAACGGATAAATACTGTTGGCAGTCCTGCGGCATTGGCTTCACCTTGCAATGAATAGAAAATCTCCGTAATGCGTAAACCCGCAGACGGATCAGAGACAGGAATTGCGGAAGATCGAAGCGTATTCATAACAAAACTAACCAATGAAAAATAAATAACCGGGTATAAAAATAAAAATCCCTACGATTATTACTAATCGTAGAGACGAGGAGCGATTGAAGCTCCAAGGAACACGAATGTGTCCTCTAAGTTAAGATATCTTAGTCTTCGCGTAATAGATCGTTCAGGCTTGTTTTAGAACGAGTTTGTGCATCAACTTTTTTCACGATGATGGCAGCATACAAGCTGTAAGTACCGCATTTAGACGGAAGGCTACCCGCAACAACGACAGAACCTGCTGGTACACGGCCGTAGTGGATTTCGCCAGTGGCACGGTCATAAATCTTGGTTGATTGACCAATGAATACGCCCATTGAAATCACGGAGCCTTCTTCAACGATTACGCCTTCAACGATTTCAGAACGTGCACCGATAAAGCAGTTATCTTCAATAATGGTTGGATTTGCTTGAAGCGGTTCAAGCACCCCCCCAATACCTACGCCACCTGACAAGTGAACATTTTTACCAATTTGCGCACATGAACCCACAGTTGCCCAGGTATCAACCATCGTGCCTTCATCTACATAAGCACCGATGTTGACATAAGAAGGCATCAAGATCACGCCTTTGGCCTGGAAAGAACCTTTACGTGCGACAGCAGGTGGTACGACACGTACGCCAGCAGCCTTGAATTGTTCTTCAGTCCAACCTGAGAATTTAGTTTCTACTTTGTCATAGAAACGAAGATCACAAGCTTCCATTGGTTTATTGTCGTTTAATTTAAATGATAACAATACCGCTTTTTTAATCCATTGGTGAACAACCCATTCACCATCGATTTTTTCAGCAACACGTAAAGTACCATTGTCTAGACCAGCAATTACTTCCTCTACTGCTTGACGAATTTCAGCAGAGCAATCTGCAGCTGTAAAATTCGCACGGTCTTCAAACGCTTGTTCAATGATTGTTGAAAGCTGCGACATGATCTTCCTTCCAGAAAAAAATTTTCTAGATTTTACACTATATTGCAGGAAAAATAGTTGAAAGCACTAAAAATAGATGAAAAATAGCCAGAAGTGTAGAAAGCGTGAAATTATTAAAGTAATAAGTGTACTTTTTCATTATGTTGAAATGTAGGAGAAGTGTTAGAAAACGCTTGGTTCTGAACAAGAAAAATTAATTTGTATCAAAAAATAACAAAAGATGAGCAAAATGTGAATAAAAAATATTTTTTAAGTCCTTTATATTGAGCTCATCACGAATAACTAATGATGAAAAAAAGTTCTTTTGAGGAGAGAAATAATGAAAGCTTTATATCAACTTTTAGCAGTATCCGTTCTAGCTGCCACAGCTGGATCTGTCATGGCTGCTGATGAAACAATCGTAACAGATGAAGGTGTGGCATCTTTTTCTTTCTTTAAACCCGCAGCTGTTCGTGCTGAAGTCGGTACTACCGGTTATGGTGGGGCAATTTCCTGGAGTGCTAACCCATATGTAGGCGTCACTTTAGGTTATAATGGCGGTGATATTTCCTGGTCGGATGATTTATCAATCAATGGTTCTGATTATGACCTGGATATGGACAATAACCTGACTTACCTAAATGCTGAAATCCGTCCTTGGGCAAACTGGTTCTATATGGCGGCTGGTGTAGCTTATGTAGATAATCAATATGATATCGATCGTCGAGTTCGTTCGGGTGAAACCTTCTCCGTAAATGATGTTGAATTCAAGGCAGTAGGAGATGCACGTATTAGTGGTGACCTATCTTATAAAAATAATATTGCACCCTACCTAGGTATTGGTTTCTCTCCAGCGATTACTAATCGTTGGGGTGTGTTTGGTGAAATTGGTGCTTACTACAATGGAAATCCAACAGTTAACTTAACTTCAAGTGGAGTTGCTACTCCTACAAATCCTGGAGTTATTGCTGACTTTAACCAACAAGTTCAGTTGGAAGAAGATGATATTCGTAACGACAATGAGTACGAATGGCTACCAGTCGCTAAACTTGGTGTAAGCTTCCGCTTCTAAGATTTAACCTCATAAAAAAACGGGCTTCGGCTCGTTTTTTTGTTTTTTTAGAACAATTTTAAAAGTGGTAACCCAGTTTCAAACCTGCGATCCAGGCACTATTGTCAGAAACAGCGGATAAACCCGCTATTTGAGGAGTAAGCGAATCAGATATTGCAACCTCAGGTTTCTGAAATTTTAAATAATAGAGTCCTGTAGCAATATCCCAGGTCTCTTGGATCTTATAAAGATGGCCTAGTCCGATGCCCCAATATCCATCACTCGGATTTAATGTTGAAGCCGGATTTCCTGTACCGGAATCCCATAAAAGTTCGATCGAATTTATGCCAAAAGATGGCCATTGATGGGCAAGTCCAATTTTGCCAGACCATTGATCCTCACGATAATCAATCATTCTAAAAGGTTTTACTTCAGGGAACTGTAAGGCCGCATAGTCAATTACAGCGCCAAATTTAGGTGGCTGGATCACGAAATTTTGCCAGTTTGACCAACGCAGCGTGCCGTAGAGCGCATTTTGATCAGTTAAAGCTGTCTGAAAATCCAAGTTCACAGACTGTGGAGTTTGAATTTCTGTATAAGGTGCTGGATTCGTACCGACAACAATCGATTCAGTGGTTTTATTGTGATGAGTGATTGCAGAACGATAGGTCAGTGCGGTTCTAAAAAAATATTCTGGAATCTGATAACTGATTCCAGCAAGCCAACCCCAAGCGGGATCTTGTTCAAATGTGGCCCGATAACCATTGAATATATAAAATGTCTGCCCGGCTAAATATAAATTTCCCTCTAAGCTTTGATAACTTAGCCCTGTATAAAAATTCCAGTTATCGTTTGGTTGAAAGCCAATTAATGAGGTCAAATTATGGCTCTCAAACTGAATAGTAGCAGCCTCAATTGGAAGCGCTGCACCTGCAAAAACAGGATCATAATGATAAGCGATATCTATAGAATAAGGCTGATCGTAAATCAGTCCCCACGACACTTGAGGATTTAACTGGAATTTTAATGCGACATTGGAAATCCATTGACTATGGGCAAGATTTCCTGTTGAAAAATCGGTGATGCCTAATTGTTGCAGCTCTTCAGTATGTTGTACCTGACCGCTGATATCGGGGCGAACCCACGCCAGTGAAACTTCAGCATAATGATTTTTTTCAAAAAACGATTGGATACTTTGATTAGATTGTTCAAACGCTGCTGCATAACCTGACCCGGAGAAAAACAAGCCCATGGAGAAAAGAGCAAATTTATGATTAATCATCTTGGTATAATTCAATTTATTATACACGTGATTATGCTTGATATTTATATTCTTTATCTACTCAAAAAATAAAAAAGAGGCGATGTAGCCTCTTTGATTAAAAACTTAAAATATTGCACTTTATTCGTCTGGATAGGCGACTTTTTTCAGTGCCTTAATATCTGCGTCTGGTGAGCAGAGAGAAATAAACTCATAACCATAACCGCGTAATAAATGACCTTTACGTACTGCAATCCAGGTGGTATTTACGCCGAAAATATCGGTTTCAATCTGCTTTAAACGGTAATCACGCTCCGGGTCATAGGCCACATCGTTGACAATGCCGATGCCCATATTCATTTCTACATAGGTCTTGATGACATCGGCATCAAGCGCGGACATCACAATATCTACATCAAAACCAGCTTCTTCAAAGGCGGTATCAATCTTGGAGCGACCGGTAAAACCACCATGATAGGTAATAATCGGGTAGTGCGCCAGATCTTCGATGAGCACGTGTTCTTTGCTTGCCAGTGGATGATTCTGCGGGGTAATAATACTGTGTTGCCAGTTATAGTAAGGTACGCTGGCCAGATTATCTTCAGTGGTGAGTGCTTCGGTCGCAATACCGATATCCGCTTGACCTTGCAGTAGCATTTCCGTGATTTCAATCGGGCTGGCCTGTTGCAAAATCAAATGTACTTTAGGGAATTCTTTTTTGAATTGGCTGACAATTGGTGGCAACACATAACGCGCCTGGGTATGCGTCGTGGCAATCGTCAATGTGCCTTCATCGACTTTATTGAAATCATCGGCCAGACGTTTGATATTGTCGGCATCGACCAGCATGCGTTCCACAATGCCTAAAAGTGCCTGACCTGGTTCGGTTAAGCCCAGTAGACGTTTACCTTTACGGATAAATAACTGCACCCCCAGTTCATCTTCCAGATCTTTAATATGCTTACTTACCCCGGACTGTGAAGTATAAAGCGCAGCAGAAGCTTCAGTTAAATTAAAGTTTTGTCTAACCGTTTCTCGTATAATTCTTAATTGTTGGAAATTCATAATTCTCTTACCCTAGAAGAGGATGGGGCATTTTAAAGCCCCATCTTTTGATCTTAAGCGACCTGGTTTTCAAATAAATGCAAATTCACCGCACTTAACCAAACAGTTTGATTTGGGCGGAATTGATGCGCTCTCGCTTCATCAGGCGTCAGTAAAATTTCAATCAGATTGCCTTGACGGTCATTTAGCTCAGCAACTACTTTACCCGCGATCCATAATTCACGAATGAAGGTCGCCTGAATGGCATTGTCGTGTGGCTGTGCATGGATGCGTAGTTCATCTGGACGTGCGAATAAAATCACTTCACCTTGAGCGGCATTTTTTGCACCCTCGAATTGAATACGGTCTTCACCGAGCTGGATGATGCCTGCATTGTTCTGACCTTCAAAACGGTTCGCCTGACCCAAAAAGTCGAATACAAATGGAGTTTTCGGGGTTTCATAGACCTCACGCGGTGAACCGATCTGCTCTACATTGCCTTTGTTCATTACTACGATCTGATCTGCAACTTCAAGTGCTTCTTCCTGATCATGAGTCACGAAGATCGAAGTAATATGCAATTCGTCATGCAGGGTACGTAACCAGCGACGCAGTTCCTTACGCACTTTGGCATCCAGTGCACCGAAAGGTTCATCTAGTAATAATACACGTGGTTCAACGGCCAGAGCACGTGCAAGGGCAATACGCTGACGCTGACCACCAGAAAGTTGAGCTGGATATCGGTCAGCCAGGAAACCAAGCTGAACCAAGTCGAGTAAACGTGTCACACGTTTTTTAATTTCCGCTTCGGATGGACGAGTTTTACGTGGACGTACACGCAGGCCAAAGGCGATGTTGTCAAATACCGTCATATGACGGAACAGGGCATAGTGCTGGAATACAAAGCCAACTTCACGCTCACGCACATGTACATTGGTGGCATCCTGACCTTCTAAAATCACCTGACCGCCATCCGCAGATTCCAGACCGGCAATAATCCGTAGCAAAGTGGTTTTACCACAGCCGGATGGGCCAAGAAGTGCGACCAGTTGACCATCTGGGAAATCCAGCGAAATGTTTTTTAGTGCGTGGAATGCACCAAAGTGTTTTTCAATATTTTGTACTTGAATACTCATGTGGGCATTCCTTAAGAAACTGTTGAATCTTCATTACGTTTGTCTTGTTTTTCCTGGCGCAGTTCCACCCATGTTTTTAAAATCAGGGTCACAATTGCGAGGAGAGCCAGAAGCGAAGACACGGCAAACGCAGCACTAAAGGTATATTCGTTATAAAGAATTTCGACGTGTAGCGGCAAGGTATTGGTTTCACCACGGATATGGCCGGAAACCACCGACACCGCACCAAATTCACCCATGGCCCGCGCATTACATAGAATCACGCCATAGATCAGACCCCATTTGATATTGGGCAGGGTCACTTTCCAGAAAGTCTGCCAGCCAGATGCACCGAGTACAATCGCAGCTTCTTCTTCTTCGGTTCCTTGTGCTTCCATTAACGGAATTAGCTCACGCGCAACAAAAGGTACCGTAATAAAGATAGTCGCTAGGACAATCGCAGGCACTGCATAAAGGATCTTGATATCGTGATCCATCAGCCAAGAACCCATCCAGCCTTGGGTACCGAAAATCAGCACCAGCATCATACCCGCGATCACAGGTGAAACCGAGAAAGGGAGATCAATAATGGTGGTCAGGAATGATTTCCCCGGAAAGTTGAACTTCGCTACAGACCAGGCTGCCGCAACACCAAATACGACGTTGAGCGGTACTGCGATTGCAGCCGTCAGCAAGGTAAGTTTTACTGCCGACAGAGTATCCGGATGCACCAGCGCTTGGGTATAAACGCCAACCCCTTGTTTAAAGGCTTCAACAAAAACCAGAATCAAGGGCAGAATCAGGCAGCTTAAAAAGAAGATTAAGGCAATAGTGAGCAGCGTATAACGTACCCAAGTTGGCTCACGGGTTGCATCACGGGATTGCAACTTTTCAGCCAGCGCATTGCTGTTGGTATTTAAACTCATCGCGCAGTTCTCCCAGTACGACGGCTAGCCCATGCCTGTAATAAGTTAATCAGGAATAGCATCACGAAGGAAATCAGTAGCATGACGACAGCAATCGTGGTTGCACCGGCATAGTCATATTCTTCTAGGCGAGAAATAATCATTAAGGGTGCAATTTCCGTTTCAAAAGGCTGGTTACCAGCAATAAAGATCACTGAACCATATTCACCGACACCACGGGCAAAGGCCAAAGCAAAACCAGTGATCAGTGCAGGCAGCAGAATTGGAAAAATCACTTTGGTCACGATCTGAAAACGGTTGGCACCCAGTGCAGAAGCCGCTTCTTCCAGTTCAGTTTCCAGATCACTCAGTACCGGTTGGACGGTACGCACCACAAAAGGCAGGCCAATAAAGATCAATGCCAGTGTAATACCAATCGGGGTATAAGCGACTTGAATGCCAATCGGTTCTAAATATTGACCAATCCAGCCGGTCGGTGCATATAAAGAGGTCAGGGCAATACCCGCAACCGCAGTGGGTAAGGCAAAAGGCAAATCTACCAGGGCATCGACAATACGTTTGCCCGGAAAGCTGTAACGTACCAGACACCACGCCAGTAACAGGCCAAACACTACATTGACCAGTGCAGCGACAATGGCCGCGGTGAAACTTAACTGCAATGATTTCAAGATACGTTCAGAGCTCAGGATTTCCCATAAGCCATCCCAGCCAATGCCCAGTGATTTAATAAAAACAGCTGACAGCGGGATCAAAACGATTAATGACAAATACGCTAGGGTAAAGCCTAGAGAAAGACCAAATCCTGGCAGCACTCGGGATCGCTGCGACATGATTACTCCTCAGAAGAGAGAAAGCTGATTGAAGTCAATCAGCTAAAATAAAAAAACAATTTGGGCACAAGCATAATTTGCAGCGACTAAAATGCAAATTTAAAATAACACTTGCTCTCATCAACTTTGCTGATATGGGGCATAGTGTTTTCTGAAATCAAATAGTGTTCAATTTCAGGAAAAGGGCCAAAACCAGAAGCGACATTGACATGACCGACTGCACCCAGATTAATTGGTTTGATTTTCCAGGTTTGGGCCAGTATGTGGGCATCTTCAAAACTTAACCAGGGATCATTTTCACTGATCAATAACGTGGTGGGCACCTGAAGCTTGAGCTGTTGAAAATAGGTGCTGTAGTCAGTCTGACTGTCGCGCGAAAAACCATTTTCCCCAAATCGTGCCGGATTAGCTGGTGCCACCAATAGCAGATTTTTTACTTTTGCATTGAGTTCGGGATGTCGGGCAAGGGCCGCAATACTGGTCAGACAGCCAAAGCTGTGTGCGACAATCTGAACCTCTGCTGGAATGGCTTGCAGAGTTTTGACAAATTCTGCTACCCAGATATCCAGTACCGGATGATTCCAGTCCTTTTGCTGCACACGGGAGCATCGCATCAGCCGGTGCTGTAAGCAGGTTTGCCAGTGGTTGTATTCACTGCCACCTACACCAGGAACGATAAGCGTATGAATCATGTCGATGCTCCTATATCAATCAGCTTGGAAAATTATTTCGCGCTGTTGGCTTTAACGATCTGGTCAAATACACCACCATTTTCAAAGTGAGCCTTTTGTACTTTGTTCCAGCCGCCAAATTCCTGATCAACCGTCACCAGTTTTAATGGCTTAAATACTTGGCTGTATTTGGCCAGTACTTTGGCATTACGTGGACGATAATAATGTTTACCTGCCAGGTCTTGACCCAATGGCGAATACAGGAAGTTCAAATAACCTTGAGCTAAGTGCTGGTTGCCTTTTTTCTTGGCATTTTTTTCTACAATCGCCACCGGTGGCTCAGCCAGAATCGACAGAGAAGGGGTAATAATTTCAAACTTGCCCGGCTGTTCGCGAAGGGCTAAATGCGCTTCGTTTTCCCATACGAGTAAAACATCCCCAATGCCACGTTCAGCAAAGGTCGTGGTTGAACCACGTGCCCCGGAATCCAGAACTTTGGTATTTTTATAAATTTTACGAACAAATTCTTGCGCAGTCTTATCGTTGCCGCCCGCCTGATGTTTGGCCCAAGCCCAAGCCGCCAGATAATTCCAGCGTGCACCGCCTGAAGTTTTCGGGTTTGGGGTAATGATTGCTACGCCCGGTTTGACCAGATCACCCCAGTCCTTAATCTCTTTCGGATTGCCTTTACGCACCAGGAACACGATGGTTGAAGTATAAGGCGTCGAGTTTTGCGGCAATTTCTTTTGCCAGTCCGCAGGTAACAGTTTAGCTTTTTCTGCCAGCACATCAATATCGGCAGCCAATGCTAACGTTACGATATCTGCATCCAGACCATCAATCACGGCACGTGCCTGTTTGCCTGAACCGCCATGCGATTGCTTGAAATTGATTTTTTGACCGGTACGGCTTTCCCAATATTTGCCAAAATTCTTATTTACATCTTCATACAGTTCACGGGTCGGATCATAGGATACATTGAGAAAATCACGTGCTGCTGCACCAAATGAGGTTGCCGAGATAACAGCTGCTAAAACCCCAAGTTTTAATGTGTTTGAAATGCTCATCTGGACTGAATCTCTGATATGTTCTGTAACATAAGCGCAGAATAAACTTATTCTTTATGCATAAAAAATAATTAAAAATGAATTTTATATGAAAAAAAGAGATAAATAAGCTCTTAAGTGTTTGAAATAAGAATGGCCTTATGAATAAAGGCCATAATGAACTGCATTTAAAGTATTATTTTGCGTGATTGGCTTTGACAATCTGATCAAAAACACCGCCATTGTCAAAATGCTGTTTCTGAACCTTGGTCCAGCCACCAAATTCTTTATCAATGGTGACCAGTTTTAAGGACTTGAATACGGTACTGTATTGCTTTAATACATTCGCATTACGTGGACGGTAAAAGTTTTTCGCCGCCACAGTCTGTCCAGCAGGTGAATAGAGGTAATTTAAATAGGCTTTGGCCAGATGTTCATTACCATCTTTCTTGGCATTTTTTTCTACGATTGCCACGGGTGGTTCAGCCAGAATAGACAGAGAAGGAGTAATGATTTCAAATTTTCCCGGCTGTTCGCGGACGGCCAAATGTGCTTCATTTTCCCAAGCCAGTAATACCTGTCTCTTATACACATCTCCGAGCCCACGAGAC
>NZ_MJIQ01000024.1:0-22365 GCF_001878775.1 Acinetobacter sp. AR2-3 | reverse complement strand
AAAAATATGGAAAAAATGGTCGGGCTATCACCGTCGCAGTTTGGTGGAAACCAAGATGCATTGCATCAAATTATTAGGAGATAAGCTGACGGCAAGAC
The DNA here is from genome assembly GCF_001878775.1 of Acinetobacter sp. AR2-3. Classification (NCBI taxonomy): domain Bacteria; kingdom Pseudomonadati; phylum Pseudomonadota; class Gammaproteobacteria; order Moraxellales; family Moraxellaceae; genus Acinetobacter; species Acinetobacter sp. AR2-3. The sequence continues at coordinate 22,267 of NZ_MJIQ01000024.1, read as the reverse complement.
ATTTTCAAAGTCAGGTCAATGAAGTTCATGCGCGTGTGGCAGTTCTGAATAGATTTACGGAATTAGGTAGACCTCACACCCAAGTTGTCACTTAAATTTGAATGGATTGGGGAAAACTCAGCTTTTGAATCTTTATGCAACAAAGCCATTTACAACTGATGTCTAGTTTTTTAAGTAATTATACCGCATTAAAAAAAGTATCTATTTACCAATATTTTTGCTTAGGCTATTCACTATAAAAACTTAACCTATAGCTGCCAAAATTGCTGTAAATTGATAGAGTATTTCAACTGGCATGACGATAAGGCCTTCGGTTCAATCCATGAACCAGAATACCGCTAGGTTATGATCCATCACTATGACATGATCCCTCTCCTGCCCCGGATCACTTCACGGGCTGCTGTCAAAACCCCACATAAAACTTTTCAATCAGCTTTCGGGTCTTGACCAGCAAATTGCTAAACACGCTCTCCCGCTCAAACAGCTTAACCTTATAGTTTGGCAAGTCTTTCAGTTCTTCCTTCCGTGGTAAGCGTTTGGTGAACTCGTAATGCTGCAGAACATGCTTCATTGCCTCAGGTTTTAGATTTTCTTCTGCACAGAGGTGCTGATAAGCCTGTTCTTTTTCAGCATCCCAGAACTGAGCAAAGGCCGTTTGTACGCTCTGGCCATTGATCATCTTGGGCAGGTTTTCTTCAATAAACTTCTGGATCAGCTCCTGCTTGTCATACAGGGTGATTTCATTGCCGATCAGGTCATAGACCTGAGCTTCATACTTCTTACGTTTGTCTTCATCATCACTATTCACAGCCAGTTGTAGCAGGTTGATGATATAACCAACATTGATCCGGTCACTGTGCAGTAAGTCCAGCTGAAAATCGACATCGTCCAGTACCGACACTTTTTCTTTTTTAGTGGTCTTGCGTACATCACGACATAGATCGGCATACTTGGACGCAAAGTTGGCAAAATGCTGTTTATCTAATGCGGTTTGATCCTGGTCATATTCGATAAAAGTCTGCAGCTGGGCGTTATAGCGCATCACTTCCAAAAGGACATGAATTGTCGTGCTTAATTCACTTTATTTATCCATTAAAGCTCCCCAGACAGACCCATAGCCAAATTTTACCAGTGCATGCTCGGGCACAGACTGAAGCTGATCTCGATTAAAGCTCATGTAACTCCGCAAGGTCGCTGTGCTGAATATGCTTGAGTAGAAAAAGATTTAAAAAAATCAAGCCTATTTGTGCCGACATTTTACTTGGCTAATTTTTGCGTCATACGAACACAGTTCCGTCCATTATTTTTCGCTTCATACAGCTTATTGTCTGCCATTTTAAAAACCTGTTTGACGCTTACTGAATCTCTCGGACAGAATGCGATACCCACGGAAATGGTAATTTCTTCCATTCCCTCAATTTGACTCGCTTGCATACTCGTTCTGAGACGTTCTGCTGCATTGAAAGCAACCCGAATATCGGAGGTCATCATCAGTACGATAAACTCTTCCCCACCAGTGCGACAGCAGAGATCATGACTTCTGAAATTTTTCTGCATTAAAAAAGCCAATCGCTTTAAAACCTCATCTCCGCGGTCATGTCCATAGCTATCGTTGATCTTTTTAAAGAAATCAATATCGATAGCGAGTACCGCAAAATGAGTACCCGTACTGATTAATTCATCCAGAAGATATTGCATGCCACGACGGTTATAAAGGCCAGTCAAGGGGTCAATATTGATATGTTGGCGTAATTCTGAGATCTTGTTATTAAATGTTTTGGAGCTCAAAAGTAGCGAGGCCCTAAACTTGAATACCTCAAAATACCAGGGATCAACCTGACTGATTTTATCCTGAATATCATTTCGATTTAACATACTGGCCATTTTCGCCAAACGATTCAGCGGCGAAGAAATAAATAGCGACATCCGCCAGACGATAAAGAAAATAAACAGATAAAAGATAAATATGCCAATAGAAACTTTTAAAATTAATTCATTGGCCTGTTTAAGAAGTTCATCCGTAGGTTGCTGTGAAACCACAATCCAGTTCACACTGGGAACATGTGCAAAACCGGCCAGGTTATCAATCCCCAAGCTATTCGTTAGACGGACGGATCCTTTCTTGTTTTCATTGATATAGTCAAGACCAGTATTATTTACAATTTTTTCGCCAATCCGACTCGAATCTGGATGGAAGATAATACGGTTCTGCTGATCAATCACATACATATAACTTTTTTTGAAATCAAATTGATTGAACAGCATTTCACTGATTAAATTATTCTTCTGCAGATAAATCGTACCGCTGATAAAGCCCTTATAATTTTGATTCACATCGTAAATAGGCTGTGATATCAACACAACCAGATTTTTTTTGCTTGACCAATAGGGTGCCGAAATATACGCCTTTTTGCTTTTAAGTGATCCAACAATACCCGCTGTATTATAGGGCGTGTGGAATTTTAGGTCTAATGATACTGGTGCATAAGCAAGTATCTGATTTTGCTGGCCCACCATAAAAACACTGTTAAAGTTATTCGACTGGTTTTTGAGCCGTTTGACTTCAGCCTGTCGCAGTGGCGTATTGTAAAAGTTTTGCCCTAATTGCTGAGCACTATACTGCAACTCCTGCAACATATTACTGACATCACGATTCACCCCCATCGCAATCTTGGCTGCGTATTTTTCATTTATAGAGAGTGAATTCTGAATTAGTTGCTGTTTAACCACATAATTCAGAATAAACAGGCTAATCACAAATAAACAGGAAACGCTGAGGATCGTTGAAATCAGAATCAGCTTGCGTAAATTCAGATTCAAAGATAAAAGTATTTTATATAACAACTGAGCCCCCAGGTACCTTAGGTTGTATTACTCTATTTAATGTAACTTGAAATCCTCTCCGACCTAAATTGAAAAAAGCGCTGTAGCAAGTTGCTACAGCGCTTTAATTTTATTTTTTCAGCATTTTTTTCAGCAAATTTTCCAGCTCTTGTAAATTTTGCTCATCAAATTCACTCATTTTTAATGACACTTTTAAAATGTTGTGATCAAACTTGATATTCCCTGCGACTTTTCCATCATATTCAATTTTATGCACGATTGACGTTTTAATTGGCTCTTTGTTTTCTTTCGACTTTAAAATTTTTTCTGCCAATAAGGCCAGTTTTGTTTGCTCAACTTCTTTTTTCAGCAGTTTCGCCCAAGCTTCTAACAGTGCTTTTTTAGCATTACTGTAATTCTCTTCGTAATCTGAAAGAAACTTTTTCACAGCTGTGGCGGCAGTGCGTGCCAACAATGTCGGTTGTTGTTCTAAATCGGCAATCAGTTCTTTCGGTAATTTTTCGAAAGATAGATATTTATACATATCCTCTCGATTCATACCTAAGGATTTTGCCAATTTTTGCTTGTTCTTTTTTAATTTCTCATCCAGAGAACTCAGACCGACATAAATTTCATAATCTGTTAAGTCTTCCCGTTTTAAATTCTCTGCCAAGGTTAACAGTGCGACTTCTTCATCTGATGCATCGATGACAATCACTTCAATGGTGTTTTTATTGAGAATTTGATGCGCTTTCAAGCGTCGTTCACCGGCAATTAACTCATATTTGTCCTGTACTCGCCGAACTGCAATCGGTTGCAATAATCCAATCTCCTCAATTGAGGCCGCTAAATCTTCAATATCTTGCTGATTGAATATTTTTCGTGGCTGATTGGGACTAGGTTGAATGTCTGTAATTTGGACATTACGACGTAATTCTTTCACATCGTTGACATGCTCTTGCTGAGCTTGTTGATGCTTTTGAGTATTTTGCTGAAGACGTTGTGCCAACAATTCTTTTGTACTTACCATAGGATTCTCAGAGTGCCTTTATTCAACACGATCGATGATTTCTTTCGCTAAATCTTGGAACGCTTTACGAACTTTAGAATTTTTATCTACGCCCAATAATGGCTGTTGTAAAATTGCTGCTTGATTGACTTTTGTACTCATTGGAATGGTCGTTTTTAACAATTCGCCGACCTGACTTAAAGCTTCATCTCGTATCAGTTTACAGACGTTTTGACGTTCATCATGTTTAATCAGCAAAGCACCTAACAGTTTCAATTCGGGATTGACCCGTCTTATTTTACTTAAATGGTTAATTAAGTCAGTGACACCATATAGGCCATATTGTGAACCGGATTCAATCGGCACCATAACATGGGTAGATGCAGCCAAGGCATTACTGGTTAGAAGTTTTAGGCTTGGAGGACAGTCAATCAGGATGAAATCATATAATCCATTTAATAATTCCAACTTGTTAGACAGCTCTTCAGAGGGTCTTGGGGCATCATCTTTAAGTTGGTCTTCTGTTTTACCTAAAGTAAGTGAACCATAAATTAAAGAAACATTTTTAAAATTGGTTTCTTCTTGTAAGGCATCAGACAATAGGCTCAAATCACCTACCAGTAATTCAGCAGAAGTGGTTTCAACCTCACTCGGATGTCTTAATCCGATATGTAGACTTGCATTGGCTTGTGGATCTAAATCAATCACCAATACTTTATGCCCCAAGTCTGCTAGCTCTGCAGCCAGATGAACAACCGTGGTGGTCTTTCCGCAACCACCTTTATGGTTTGCTACAGCAATAATTTTAGTCGATTTATTTGTCATATCAGACCCCATTGGAATGATCCTAATATAGTGAAATTTGTAGCAAGTTGCTACACTTTTTTGAAGGATATTAAAATACCAATCAATATCGACTAACAGAGAAAACAAATCAAAGTTTTATATAAAATATAGCTAGCTAATTATAATTAGTATTAATTAATATAATTAAGTAATTATAATTAGGGCGTTTTTTTCTTTTTTAAAACAGTATCTTACGTCTTTAAAGGTGGAAGGTTTGTCACCGAAAAGTGGAAGGTTTGTCACTGAAAGGTGGAAGACTTGTCACTGAAAGGTGGAAGACTTGTCACTGAAAGGTGGAAGAGCTGTCACTGAAAGGTGGAAGACTTGTCACTATGGTGGAAGACTTGTCACTGGTTTAAAAAAAAACATGAAATTAAGTTATAAAATTATTTAAATTCAAAACTTTAATCTGTTGATAAGTTGGATGAACTGGCTTTAAAGGTGGAAGACTTGTCACGCTTGTTTTTCTACTTGTGGATAAGTTGTGTTTTTCCCTTGAAAATTGCAAAAAAAAGTCCGATTTAGTACTTGATTCTCTTTAAAGGTGGAAGCTTTGTCACTGAAAAGTGCTAAACCTAATGATTTTTTCACTTATAACGGTATTTTTGGCCACAAAAAAATGCAAAGAAAACGATTTAAGCTGCCTTCAGTTGATAAAAGTGGAAAGCTTGTCACTAATAAGTGGAAATATTTTTAAAGTTTCCACTTTAAGATTAAGGATTAGGCTAAATCTAAAAAAATGATGACATGCTTTCCACTCTTGGTCTTTAGCACATCCTTTTAAAGGAATAAGTACTTAAAATGAATCTGTAAGGTGAATATGTTGAATGTTATTCCACTTTTATGTATAAATAGGGGGGAATAACTTTTAATTTTTCACTTATGAGCGATTTTAACGAAAAACAAGAAATAGAATATTTACCTTATTGTATCGGCAATATTCGACAGAATGGAGTGGTGAGTACCAGTAACCGCTTAATTCGTCCTATTGAATTGTCTTCTAATGAATATAAGGCACTGCTTTATGCAATGGCAGTTGCAAACTATGGTGAAAAAAATAACCAAGATCGTGAAATTACCGAGCAAACCTATATCTATCTGCATAAAGAAGATCTGGGGGAATTGTTAGGACTCAATAAGAAGAATTCCATTAATGTGGCTATTGACCGGATTTATAGGGAACTTTCATCTCGGGTTGCCCATTTTGTAATTGAAGAGCCTGTAGATGACGTCAAGCGTAAAGTGAAAAAAGTCCATTCTGTGGTACCGATTATCCGGGAACTGCGCTGGGAAGATGATGCCAAAAATGCCTTGCAGATTCGCTTTACCAGTGAAGTGCTGCCTTACTTCACCCGTCTGGCCAGTGGGAATTTTACCACTTACCAGTTGAAAGATTTATTTGCTTTAGACTCTGTCACAAGTATGAGTTTATATTCTTATATTGTTAAAAATGAATTTAAGTACGCGAATCTCGACACCTATGAAGTTGAACTCACCTTAGAGAATTTAAAAGCGTTGATTGACATCGGTGAAAAAAAATATGACCGTTGGGTAGATTTTAGGCGTTATATTCTGGATAAAATTGTTGAAGAAATTAATACTAAAACCAGTCTGCAGCTAGAATATGACACCATTAAGAAAGGCCGTCCTATTGTGGGGGTGCGGTTTAAAATTGTGAGTGGACATACGGAAGCGGCTCTCCCGCAATTTAACGAGAAGACCCAAATCTATCTGGATGTAGATTTTGATGATAATGCCATCGTGAAAGAGCTGGGGGCAAAGTTCGATATGACCATACGTTCCTGGTATATCTATGCCAATGATCCGAATTATACGCAGTTTAGCAAGTGGTTTAAGACCGAAGGCTGTTTAACCGATTCTCAGGCAAATGTTATTGTGAACGATATTATGTTTCAAATGGATTTTGCTGTGGCCGGTGCATCCATGAATGATTTCAAGAAAGAGATGAAATATAAGCTCAAAAATGATCCGACTTTTGTTCAGGAAAATCGCGAGCGTTTGAATGAGATTTTTGGTAAAGAAATTATTTAAAAAGTGTAGCAAATTGCTACAGCGCATTGAAAATATTCCGGGTGAATGATTTGATTTTTGCATGTCTGACATTTGTCGAAAATAACTAGAGTATTTCTGGTACATCTTTTCAGTGAGATTAGCGGGCGCTCATTGGGAAAATGTCGCAGTTCGGACTTGCTACATCTTGTCTAAAATACAAGTGAAAATACCTAAATTCTGAATATATAAAAAGTGTAGTAAGTTGCTACACTTTTTTTCTTGGGGTCAAAAACCTACTATTATTCACGCCATAATCCCACGAAAAACTATGTCTTTTGCCACCTTCTTGCGATGGCATGATTGAAAATTTTAGGCGAAATCACTGGATTAATGAGTTCGTGATTTGGACTGTCATAATCATGCCCAAGTACAACAGCTACAAAAAAATCTGGAATATTGCCAATACCTTGAATGGCACCATAGAGGGAGAATAATTCCAGGATGACAAAAAACAGGCCTATCAGCACCTTTGCGGAGGGGGAGAATTTGAAGCCAGAGACGATAAAAAATGTACTGGAATATTAGGAGTTCTCCAAGCATTTGCTGCGCAAGGAAGAACTAAAAGACTCGCCAAATTATAAGGTGAAGCTGTTTGAATGGGATAATGTGTTTAATCATCTGCTGATTAGAACACGGCAGTTGATTGAAAAGTTTTATGTGGAGTTTTAAACGCAGCCCGTGATGTGATCCGGGACAGGATGGGATCATGTTACAGCAGTGAATGATTATCTGGAGGCATCTCAGTTCATGGATTTAACTGAAGGTATCAGCGCTTATGTCAGTTGAAAGACTCCTTCGATTTACAGGAATTTTGCCAGCCATATAGTGTCTAAAAGCAATCGATTGACTTATACCAACGGAAAAAGAAAGTAAATAGTAACAGCTCAAAGAGGCATGATGCCTCCTTATTTATTTTGTATGCTAAATAGCCTAAGTATGGCAGGCCATTACTCAAATAGAAGAAAAGATTCTAGCAGTGATTCAGTGCAATGACCGGGATTTATCATATAGAACGGAGCAAAAAGGGACTTGTGAAAGCGTACCAGTAATCACTTCTATTTTTTTGAGCTTATTTAACAACATCCTCAATTATTTTTTAAATTAAGTTGCACTCAGGTGGCAAGCTGACCATGCCAGAAATCTTTAGCTATCCGGCCTCACCGCATCTGGCATCTGAACTGGATCGGCGTTCAATCGATTTCGAAAAAATTCAGCAGGTAGCCACTATACTGGCCGAGCGTTATGACCGGGTTCTGCTTGAAGGAGCGGGTGGATTAATGGTGCCGCTGACCCGGGACATGCTGACGATCAATTATATTGCAGCGCATCACTATCCTGTCATTCTGGTGACTTCAGGCCGTCTGGGCAGTATTAATCATACTCTACTGAGTCTGGAGCTACTCAAACAACGTGAAGTCACGCTTTATGCTGTGGCATTTAACCATGCTGATGACCACCAGGATCAAACGATTGCGATGGATACCATTCAATATTTAAAGGAGTATCTGACCCGGTATTTTCCAACAGCCGTATGGCTGGATATCCCTAAGCTTGCATGTCACGCTTAGACACGCCGTACTTTATTTCAATGCTGAGCCCACCATAGGGTCGACGGGCATTGAAAGAGAGCTGATAGCCATATTGTTTTAACAGGTTGGCGGTCAATGCCAGTCCTAAACCATGGCCATGCTGCTGAGCAGATTTGCGCCAGAAGCGTTGTCCTAAATGTTGAATATCTTCGGCTGTCAGTTGTTGTCCATCATCTTCAATCACCAGGCAACCAGACTGCATGGAAATCCAGATCTGTTCAGCCTGTGCATGCAGCAGTGCATTCTCAAGCAGATTTTTCAGTACGGTATACAGCACAAATTCAGGCAGCTGAATTTCACCAAGGCTGTCCCAGTGCACCTGTATTTTTTCATTCATTTCTGGATAGCGTGTACCTAAGTCTGCAAGGACCTTCTCAAGAGTGGGGCGAAGCCAGATGGTCTCAGGCATTGCCTGGAGACTGTTTTCTGATTGGGTCAGCAATAAAAGCTGCTCGAGTAACAGCGTATAACGCCGGATACTCTCATTGGCCTGCTGCAAATTGTACTGAATTCCCAACCTTGGCAAGAGTCACCGACATAAAATACACTAAATGACATAATTGGTATTTTAATAAACTCTATATATAACAGTTATATAGGGTTTTATTTTGTGTGGTGTAATTTAAGGTAGGGTGGGGTACTTTGATTTTTGGTCACTAATTTATTGTGATAATCAACAATAATAACCAACATACACATGCTTAATCTAAAGGTATTTTACTGACTGGTATAATTTTATGATGAGAGGGGTGTTGCCTGGGGCTACGGTTTCTGTTTGGCCTTTTGGCGTAAGACGTACAAATATAAGCTTTCTACTTTTTCACGTGCCCATGGTGTGGTACGCAAGAATCGCAATGATGATTTAACACTTGGGTCTATGCAAAAACATCTAATTTCAATTTTACGACTTAAACCTACAGAATCAACAGCTACTTGGACACCAATTCTTATTTACTTGTTTGATGTCATTTTATGCCGTAAAATGGCATTAATGAGATTGAGAGGTGTTAAATGTCTACGCTAATAAAAAAAAGAGTTCAATATACTGTGGATGAGGCAATCTCAGAATCAGCAGAGTACGTCATTAAAAAAGTTGGGCTAACCCCTGCATCTGTTTTTAGTATGGTTATGGCTGAAATTGCCAAAACAGGTCGAATTCCTGTGAGCAATCAAGTAAGTGATGATGATTTTAATACAGCACAACTCATAGCACTTAGCCATAATATTCCGAGTGTAAAAGTATCCAATATAAAATCTGCTCAAGAGTTTTTAAATGATGATGGTGGATACTAATGGCTCAGGATTTGTATTGGGCTTACGTTGGTTTTACGGACATAGCAGATGGTAAAACTCGTCCTGTTTTATATATTCGACAAACAAAAAAAGACTACATCGTATTCCGTTTAAGCAGTCAATATGACAATAAATCTGACTTTATTAAAAGTAAATATATTGAAATTACAGATTGGAAATCGGTTGGACTAAGTAAAAAATCATGGATTGATACCGTACAGACATACCAGTTGCCAATTGATAAGACAAAATTAACTTACATTGGTAAACTTTCTAAAAATGACTATGAACGCTTAATTAATCATCTTAAAGAGCAATAATTGTTTATCCAACTAGCCGAATAATATATGTCCAAGTTAGTGAACCGTACCGGGTTTGTCGGAGACCACTTTTTACCTAATCTCCTTACAGAATTGGCAGAAACATTGTGGATGCCAGAATCTGAATTTTCGGTAACTCTCTGGCAGCCCTGCATTTAACTACCTAGCGCAATCCGATAATAAATAATAACAAACCCGCCGCGCAGTTGGCATACAGTAAGTAAAGAAGTGGTTGACTGTGATCATAAAAATAACATCTCAAGCCGGAGGGAAACTAGATGGCTAAGTATAGTGATATCAATAGTTTTAATACCTTAGAAACATTAACCGTCGGTTCAGAACACTATCAGATTTTCAACTTATCCAAATTGCAAGTGCAGTTGGGCGACCTGTCCCGGCTGCCAAAATCTTTAAAAGTCTTGCTGGAAAATTTACTGCGTTTTGAAGATCAGCTTACGGTGAAAACCGAGCATATTCATGCGCTGGCAGGGTGGTTAAACGACCGAACTTCAGAACAGGAAATCCAGTATCGTCCGGCACGGGTACTGATGCAGGATTTTACCGGTGTTCCCGCAGTGGTGGATCTTGCTGCGATGCGTGCAGCGGTGGCCAAAGCCGGCGGTGATCCGGAAAAAATTAATCCGCTGTCACCAGTGGATTTGATCATTGATCACTCGGTGATGGTCGACTACTTTGCCAGCCCGCAAGCTTTTGAGCAGAATGTCGCAATTGAGATGCAACGCAATGGTGAGCGCTACCAGTTCCTGCGATGGGGGCAGGCGGCGCTCAATCAGTTTCGCGTGGTACCGCCAGGAACCGGGATTTGCCACCAGGTCAATCTGGAATATCTGGCACAAGTGGTCTGGAGCAATGAGGTTGATGGGCAGCGCTTTGCCTTTCCTGATACCTTGGTCGGTACTGACTCACATACCACCATGATCAATGGCTTAGGCGTGTTAGGTTGGGGGGTAGGTGGTATCGAAGCGGAAGCGGCCATGCTGGGTCAACCGATCTCCATGCTGATTCCGGAAGTAATCGGCTTTAAGCTCACCGGTAAACTCAAAGAAGGGATTACAGCAACTGATCTGGTGCTGACCATTACCCAGATACTACGAAAAAAAGGCGTAGTTGGGAAATTTGTCGAATTTTATGGCGATGGTCTGGCCGATTTACCCTTGGCTGACCGTGCCACGATTGCCAATATGGCACCGGAGTATGGCGCTACCTGTGGCTTTTTCCCGGTCGATGAGGTGACGCTTTCCTATTTACGTTTAACTGGACGTCAGCCGGAAAGAATTGCCTTGGTAGAGGCCTATAGCAAGTTACAAGGATTATGGCGCAATCCGGGGGATGAACCCGTCTTTACAGATACGCTGGCTTTAGATATGTCGACGGTAGAAGCCAGTCTGGCGGGTCCGAAACGCCCACAGGATCGTGTACTATTGTCACAAGTGCCGAAAACCTTTGATGCCTTCATGGATCTGACCTTGAAACCGGTCAAAGAAGAAAAAGAGCGTCTGGAAAATGAAGGAGGGGGAGGTACGGCTGTTGAAGCAAAACAGGCCAACCTGCCCCATGAAAATGTTTTTTGTATGATTGAGGGTAAAAAATATCCGTTGCAGCATGGTGATGTGGTGATTTCAGCGATTACCTCCTGTACCAATACTTCGAATCCCAGTGTCATGTTGGCAGCAGGGCTATTGGCCAAAAAGGCAATCGAAAAAGGTTTGCAGCGGAAACCCTGGGTGAAAAGTTCACTGGCTCCAGGTTCCAAAGTAGTTACCGATTATCTCAATGCAGCAGGGTTGACGCCTTATTTGAATCAACTGGGTTATAACCTGGTAGGTTATGGTTGTACCACCTGTATTGGTAATTCGGGACCTTTACCTGAAGCGATTGAAGAAGCTGTGCAATGTTTCGATTTGAATGTAGCCTCAGTACTTTCCGGAAACCGTAACTTTGAAGGACGAGTGCATCCTTTGGTGAAAACCAACTGGTTAGCATCTCCACCCTTGGTGGTTGCCTATGGTTTGGTCGGGAATATTCGAACTGATCTCACTGCTGAACCCATAGGTGAAGGTTTTGATGGCCAAGCAGTTTATTTAAAAGATATCTGGCCGACACAGATGGAAATTGATGCCGCACTGCAGAACGTGAGTACCGAGATGTTTCATAAAGAATATGCGGAAGTGTTTGAAGGCGATGCCAAGTGGAAAGCGATCCAGATTCCACAAAGTCAAACCTATGCTTGGGATGAACAATCGACCTATATCCGACATCCCCCCTTTTTTGCAGAAATTGATCAGCCGGTGCGACCAATTCAGCAGATCAAACAGGCACGGATTTTGGCTTTATTGGGAGATTCAGTCACGACGGACCATATTTCCCCTGCAGGCAATATCAAAAAAGATAGTCCTGCCGGACGATATTTGCAGCAACAGGGGGTTGATGCAAAAGACTTTAACTCTTATGGATCCCGCCGTGGTAACCATGAAGTGATGATGCGAGGCACCTTTGCCAATATCCGCATCAAAAACGAAATGCTGGGTGGGGAGGAAGGTGGCAATACTCTGCATATTCCAAGTGCAGAAAAACTCTCGATTTATGATGCGGCAATGCGCTATCAGGCAGAACAAACCCCACTTGTGATTATTGCCGGGAAAGAATATGGCACTGGTTCTTCACGTGACTGGGCGGCCAAAGGTACCAACCTATTGGGGGTAAAAGCGGTGATTGCTGAAAGTTTTGAGCGGATTCACCGTTCTAATCTGGTCGGCATGGGGGTGTTACCTTTACAGTTTGTGGAGGATCAGAACCGGCAGATCTTGAACCTGACCGGGCATGAAACCCTATCAATTCTAGGCTTGTCAGATGATATTCATCCGCATCAAATGCTGGATGTAGAAGTGCAACATACCGATGGTACATATAGCCATTTTCAGGTGTTGTGTCGTATTGATACCTTGAATGAGGTGGAATACTTTAAGGCCGGTGGGATCTTGCACTATGTTTTACGCAATTTGCTCGTTTCCTAAATTGAATGATGAAAACCCGACACCGGCCACAATGCCGGCCAGTTAAGAATTGAGAAACTAAAATTATGCTCAATAAGAAATGAATTTAGATTTATTTATTTTAATCTGCAATCCAAATTTCCTTAACTGATTGGCATTAATCTTTTGATGGTCTTTTCATAATATAATGAGCCTGAATCAGGGTGAACGCGTTGGAAAGATCATGTCACATCTGTTTACGGTCCTTTGCAGAATGGCCACTCCTGTAAAAAATACTGGGGTTCCGAGTTTGGGCTTACATCCGTTCTTATATTTTTATAAGGACCAGCGTTTTCAGATTACTTCCTTTCTGGCATGGTTTGCTATTGTGTTTGAAATTCATGAAAGCCTGATGCAGATTCACCATCGAACCATTAGCTTTAAAGAGTTTACACGTGTCCGCCGTAGTATTGAGTTCTTGATTGCCAATTTTCCAGTGGCGACCACTGAAACGGCCGGTAAGTTCGGCAGTGGGATTAAAGGCTATGATCGGCTACAAATCGTTTATAAAGCCTTTATCTGTTTAAGCCTGGAAATGGATGTCGATTTTGAAGATGAAGAATGCCTGAGCACCTTTATTTTGTCGATGTAAAAGGCTTTCAAGTACATCAACTTTAATGAGTTTTATTCTGAAAGATTTTTGGGTAATTATGATGATGGGGTTGTAGAGCATGTAGTCGGATATGTTGAATTGATTAGCCCGATCTCTCGATCAAAGCCCAAGGCCTTTTCAGCATTAACCAAAAATTTGCTTAAGCACAATTTTCTGGTGGGTAATCATAACTTTTGCCCCATTTGTGATGGATTAATCTATCTCGATTCTACTGAATCGGATCATCGGATTGCCAAAGCCGCAGGTGGCCAAGGTGTGCTAGAAAATGGTCTGCTGGTTCATCCCATCTGTAATAGAATGAAATCAGATCTCAGCTTAGAAGAGATCAGAGCGGATTTGTTTGGTGAGTTATTGTATTAATCAGCAGGGCTATGAGCTTGTTTTCTCAAGTGTATTAATTAATGATAAATCACATGATTTAACTTTTGGGTGGTGTTTCAAAAAGTATGCTGAAAAAAAGCAGGTTGGATTTTGATAAAATAGAGAAATGCGAATAACTCTAGAAATCAAGTGTCCAGCCTGCCTAAGTGACAGTATAAAGAAAAATGGCACAAAAGTAGATGGTAAGCAAAATTACCAATGTAAAATATGCAGACGTCAATTTATTGGTGATCATGCTCTCAGTTATCAAGGCTGTCACTCAGGTATCAAAACCAAAATATTACACCTCATGGTGCGAGGCAGTGGTGTCAGGGATATAGCAGAAATTGAAAGAGTAAGTATCGGTAAAGTTCTACGGACACTTAGCCAATCAAAATATCAACTTCGAGCACAGCAAAGTCATTATGAAACCCTTGAAGTAGATGAGTTTTGGACTTTTGTTGGTCATAAGCAAAATAAACAATGGCTAATTTATGCCTATCATCGAGAAACAGGTGAAATTGTTGCTTATGTATGGGGTAACCGAGATTTAGCCACTGCAAAACGACTTAAATTAAAATTGAAGCAGTTAGGTGTAAGCTATACATGTATATCAAGTGACCATTGGGATAGCTTTGTTACGACCTTTAAAGAATGCAAACAGTTGATTGGTAAATTTTTCACTGTGGGTATAGAAGGCAATAATTGTCGATTACGGCATCGAATCAGGCGAGGCTTTAGGAGAAGCTGCAACTTCTCCAAAAAGCTTGAAAATCATTTCAAAGCCTTTGATTTAGTGTTCTTTTATATCAATAATGGATTCGTTTAATGCCAGCATACTTTTTGAAACACTACCCATTTTTCACCTATTAACCAATTAGAATTAAGTTTTAAGCAGCTAAGTAATTTTACAAATACTATATCCTCATTCTTTAAAGATCAAAAAAATTGCTTTTTTATCTAACTAAAAGGTGTCTACAAAATTGGTGGCTATTCACTATAAGTTATAGAAATTACTAGATGTTTCTTTAATTCTGTTCTTTTCTATTCATTCGACACATAAGCTCACGAATTACGTAAACCCTATATAAGTTTATTTTTTAAACACTCGGATGTCTTATTTCATACATTAATTTACAGCGATTTCTTGGCGCATAAGGCTCTAATAAAAGTGTTTTTTAATTCTTGGCAGCCTTGCTACGAGTCTGTTTAATGTTGAACTAGAAAGAGGAAATCCGCATGCGTGCTCTTACCTATCATGGTGCTCGGGATGTACGAGTTGAATCTGTTCCAGATCCAGTGATTCAGGAACCAGATGACGTTATTTTAAGGGTGACAGCCACCGCCATCTGTGGCTCAGATCTGCATTTATACCGGGGAAAAATCCCGGCCACTGAAGACGGTGATATTTTCGGCCATGAATTTATGGGAATTGTAGAAGAAGTCGGCCCACAAGTAACCGAAGTCAAAAAAGGTGATCGGGTAATTATTCCCTTTGTGATTGCATGCGGTCACTGTTTTTTCTGTGAACATGAACTAATGGCTGCCTGTGAAAATACCAATACCGGCCGTGGTGCAATTCTCAATAAAAAACAGATTCCACCAGGGGCAGCTTTATTTGGCTTTAGCCATCTGTATGGTGGTATACCGGGTGGTCAAGCTGAATATGTGCGGATCCCCAAGGGCAATGTCGGACCATTTAAAGTGCCAGGCTCCCTGCCTGATGAAAAAGTATTATTCCTGACCGATATTCTACCAACCGCCTGGCAAGCAGTGAACAATGCCCAAGTTGGTCGAGGTTCCAGTGTGGCGATTTATGGTGCTGGCCCAGTCGGTCTGCTGGCTGCTGCCTGTGCGCGGATGCTCGGTGCCGAGCAGATTTTTATGGTCGATCACCATCCTTATCGTCTGCGTTTCGCACATCAAACCTATGGAGTGATTCCGGTCAATTTTGATGAAGTCGATGCCGCTGAATTTATCATTCAAAATACCACGGGTTATCGTGGAGTCGATGCCGTCATTGATGCGGTCGGTTTTGAAGCTAAAGGCAGCATGCTGGAAACCGTAATGACCAACCTGAAATTAGAAGGTTCGAGTGGTTCAGCGTTAAGACAATGTATTGCAGCGGTCCGCCGCGGCGGTGTGGTGAGTGTACCTGGAGTTTATGCCGGTCCAATTCATGGCTTCCTGTTTGGTGATGCCTTTGACAAAGGTTTAACCTTTAAAATGGGACAAACCCATGTGCATAACTACTTGCCGCAGTTGCTAGAACATATTGAAAATGGAGATCTGTCTCCAGATCTGATTATTACCCATCGCATGAAACTGGAAGATGCTGCGGAAGGTTACCGTATTTTTGATAAAAAAGAAGAAGACTGTCGTAAAGTGATTCTGACGCCATAAATATGATTAAAGGAAAGCGCCATCAGGCGCTTTTTTATTTTTTATCATCATTTTATCAATCCTCTTTTTCTTGTTTTTAAGGGCTTTGTTGCACAAAGATTTGAAATGCAAAGCGCCCCTAATTGAGCCAAATTTAAGGCGTAACTTGGGTAAGTGGTCGACCTAATTCCGTAAATCTGTTAAGCACTGCTACACGTGCATGGATCTCATTCACTTGGCTATCAAAACTCCTTGCACTGAGTTTATCTCCTAATAATTTAATGCAGTGCATCTTAGTTTCAACCAAACTTCGCCGATGATAGCCTGACCATTTTTTCCATAGTGTCCTGCCTAAACGTTTAACTGTTCGAAGTAATTCATTTCGCTCTAGCGAGCTACTCTTTGTATCTTTCCATGGTTTCGCATTTTTTCTAGGTGGAATCACCGTATGCGCTTGCCGATCTGCAATGACCTGACGGCATTGCTTGGTGTCATAAGCTCCATCGGTATAAACAGAGTCAATCTGCTCATCTTGTGGAATCTGATCAAGTAAATCACCAAGCACCTGTGAATCACTGACATTATCGGTTGTAAGCTGAACTGCTCGTATTTGCAGGGTTTTGGCATCTATACTAATATGAAATTTACGCCATTGGCGACGATATTCAGGTCCATGTTTCTTGCGTTTCCATTCGCCCTCACCTAGAAACTTCATGCCTGTAGAGTCTATGAGTAGATGCAGCCCATCGCTACTTTTTTGGTAGCTGATTGCAATATCAATATGCTTTTGTCTTCTACAAAGCGTACTGTAATCTGGTGCTGTCCAATTTAATCCGCAAAGTTTAATCAGACTTTGCACAAAGCCAGTGACCATACGTAAAGACAGACGGAATAAGGATTTAATCATTAAGCAGCATTGGATGGCTGCGTCGGAGTAGGTTTGATTTCGCCCTTGTTTGCCTTTTGATGGAGCATACCATTGCGTAGCAGGATCAAACCAAATGGCAATATTTCCGCGACTCATGAGTGCTCGGTTATATGCGGGCCAATTGGTTGTGCGGTAGATTTTCTGTGTAGGCTTCTTCATTTGAAAATTATATCGCTGAAAAAGCCGTTACAGATAGGTTTGTGCAACAAAGCCCTTAGTTGAAAAAACTTTTAGATTTCATGCTCACACACCACCTAAAACAAAAAAATATCTGATTGATTTTACAGGCTTTTAATTTAAGGTTTTATTCTACCCACTCGCAATATCAACGTTTAGTATCACGACTCACTAACTCATTAACTAAATATGGAGCAGTACGACTATCTTGATTTTCTGTTATTTGTTTTGGTGTTCCTGCCACAACAATATTCCCACCAGCATTTCCAGCACCTGGTCCCACATCAATCACCCAATCTGCTTGTGCAACGGCACGCATATCATGCTCAATCATAACCACGGTATTACCCGCATCGACTAATCGCTGCAATTGAACTAACAATCGATCTACATCTGATGGATGCAAACCTGTAGTTGGCTCATCAAGTATATACAGTGTATTTCCACGCTGATTGCGTTGCAGCTCGGTCGCCAATTTAATACGTTGCGCTTCTCCACCAGATAGTTCAGTCGCTGGTTGCCCTAAACGTAAATAACCAAGGCCAATTTCCTTTAATAATTGTAGTGAACGAGCAATCGAGACCTCTCCATCAAAAAAATCACGTGCTTCATTGACGGTCATTCCTAATACTTCAGCAATATTACGTCCATTCCAGCGAATTTTCAGAGTGTCATCATTATATCGAGCACCATGACATGTCGGACAAGGGGCATATACACTTGGCATAAACAATAATTCTACACTGACAAAGCCTTCACCTTCACAAGTTTCACATCGCCCTTTAGCCACATTAAACGAAAAACGTCCAGCATCATAATGAGCTTGGCGAGCTTCAGGAGTCCCAGCAAATAACTTTCTAACATGATCAAATAAACCCGTATAAGTTGCCAGATTAGAACGTGGAGTACGGCCAATTGGTTTTTGATCAACCTGTACCAGACGCTGTATAGCCTCCACATCACCAGCCAGAGAACCCTGTGTAACCTCGGTAACCAACATTCCTTCATTTAAAGGATTATTTTCATTATTGTTTTCAGTTTCAGATTCATTGCCTAAATATGAAAGTACTAACTCGGGTAAAGCTTGAGAAACGAGACTAGATTTACCTGAACCTGAAATACCTGTAACTGCTGTAAGTACACCAAGAGGTATACGAGCATCAATATTATGCAGGTTATGTCGGTAAATATTGTTAAGTTCAAGCCAACCAGAGGGTGTACGTCCATAACTTTGAGTAACTGGGATTTTATTAAATAAATAACTTGCAGTACGTGAAGCTGAAATCTCACTTAAACCCTGAGGTACTCCACTATATAAAATATTACCACCTTGCTCTCCTGCATCTGGTCCAACATCCACTAACCATTGAGCACGACGCATGAGCTCTAAATCATGCTCTACAACAAATACGGAGTTTCCAGCGTCTCTTAATTTATCGAGAGAATCATATAATGACTGACTATCTGAAGGATGTAATCCAGCAGACGGTTCATCCAGTACATAAACTACACCAAATAGCATAGAACTTAATTGTGTTGCTAAACGCAAACGTTGTAACTCTCCCGCTGAAAGAGTCGGTGTGGCTCTATCTAATGTTAGATAACCAAGACCTAACTGGCGTAATTGATTTAAACGCCCCACCACACCATTTGCTAAACGCTGCGCAGCAATTTTCTTTTCATCTGAAAGTGCTGACGTACGTCTTACATCTGGAGATACAGAATGCACTGCTCTACCTGTTGTTGCTCGTTCGGATCTATCAAGTTGGGTTACTTTATTATTAGTCTTTTCTCCAGCATCATGAGCGTCGAAATTGCCAAGAACAATGGGCTCAAGCAGGCAAGTTAACTTATCCAAAGAAAGTTGCATAAACTCACCAATATCTACTCCAGC
Organism: Acinetobacter sp. AR2-3; assembly: GCF_001878775.1. NCBI lineage: Bacteria > Pseudomonadati > Pseudomonadota > Gammaproteobacteria > Moraxellales > Moraxellaceae > Acinetobacter > Acinetobacter sp. AR2-3. The sequence goes on along the minus strand of NZ_MJIQ01000024.1, from coordinate 2,907 downwards.
AAAGGTAATAGATAAGGCTTCTGGTTTAAGGCGTTTACCATGACAGGAAGGGCATATTTTTCCTTCCATAAAACGTGAAACACGTTTTTTCATCAACGTACTTTGGGTATTAGCAAAAGTATGAAGGACATAGCGACGAGCACCAGTGAAAGTGCCCATATAGCTGGGTTCTAGTTTACGTTTAAGTGCAGATTGAGTCTCAGCGGGGCTTAAACCAGCATAGACAGGAACTGTTGGGGTTTCTTCAGTAAATAAAATCCAGTCTCTATCCGATTGCGGTAAATCTTTCCATGGTCGATCGACATCATACCCTAGGGTTACTAGGATATCGCGTAAGTTTTGCCCGTGCCAAGCAGGTGGCCATGATGCGATAGCTCTCTCACGAATACTGAGTGTTGGGTCAGGAACCATTGTCGATTCTGTAACTTCATAAATGTGACCTAAACCATGACAGGTAGGACAAGCACCTTGAGGAGTGTTCGGTGAAAAGTCCTCGGCATATAACATTGGCTGATCGGCAGGATATGCACCAGCACGCGAATAAATCATTCGCACGAGACTTGATAAAGTTGTTACACTTCCAACAGAAGAACGGGTATTACTTGCACCACGTTGTTGTTGCAATGCTACTGCTGGTGGTAGACCATCAATAGCATCAACATCTGGTACTCCGGCCTGATCTATTAAGCGTCTTGCATAAGGTGCAACAGATTCGAAATATCTTCTTTGTGCTTCAGCAAAAATAGTTCCAAAAGCAAGTGATGATTTTCCTGAACCCGATACACCTGAGAAAACAACAAGTGCATTTCTTGGGATAGAAACATCTACATCCTTAAGGTTATGCTCACGTGCACCTCGAACTTCAATACAATTATTAGATAAAGTAATGTTATTGTGTTCACCAAAAGAATGTATTTTCATGTTTCTACGAGCCTGTAAATTATTTTGTGTAAGTCTCATTTTTTATAAATGATCTTTTAATCGATCATCGAACTGAATCGTAAACCAATTCATTGCTAAACGCCAATTTTGAATTGGCATGGTCCATTTTTTAGCAGCATTTGAAGTTGCTAAATAAATGACCTTTTTCACTGAATCATCAGAAGAGAAGATCTTTCTCTTTTTAGTTGAATGGCGGATCACGCTATTCAATGATTCAATTGCATTTGTTGTATAAATCGCATGACGTATTTCAGCAGGATAGCTAAAGATCGTTCGGATATTTTCCCAATTTGCCCGCCAGGATTCTCCAATTTTTGAATACTGGTGATTCCATTGATCGCAGAAGATATCTAGGGGCTTTAAAGCATTTTCCTCTGTACTTGCCTGATAGATCGCCTTCAATCCTGCTGTTACAGCTTTGTAGTCCTTCCAGCTCACAAATCTCAGGCTATTGCGTACAACATGTACGATACACAGCTGGATATCAGTATGAGGGTAGACAGAGGCTATCGCATCAGGAAAGCCTTTTAGTCCTGAGAAGCGCTGCTTCGCAAGGCAGGCTACAAGAATATCTTGCACTCCTCGATTTTTAAGCTCTGTCATGACTGACAGCCAGAATTTGGAACCTTCTGTTTGAGCAAGCCACATGCCAAGAAGTTCTTTTTGGCCATCCAGGTTAATGCCTAATGCTAAATAAACTGATTTATTGATTACTGTTGAATGCTGACGAACCTTAACAACAATGCAATCTAAATAGACAACAGGATAAAGACTATCGAGTGTTCTATTTTGCCATTCTGTCACTTGTTCAATGACAGCATCCGTCACCTTACTAATAAGGGAGGCAGATACATCGGCATCGTACATTTCTTTAAAAAAGCAACAATTTCTCTATTTGTCATTCCTTTCGCATATAGCGAAAGAATTTGATCATCCATGCTAGTAATGCGTGTTTGATGCTTCTTAATAATCTGTGGTTCAAAAGAGCCATCACGATCACGAGGGATATCTAAAGCAAGCTGCCCATCTTGTGTTAGAACTGTTTTGGAGCTAAAACCATTACGTGCATTAGATCCTTTCTTAGGTTGATGCTTTTCATAGCCTAAATGTTCAGAAAGCTCAGTATTCAGAGCGGTTTCGATCATGAACTTTTTAAATATGGCTGTCATTTGGTTTAAATCTTCAGGAGTTTTTAAACCTTTAGCTAATTCAGCTGCCATACTTTTGATTGTAGCTTCATCCATGTGAAGTACCTCTTTTTATTATCCTCAGTAGGATAAATGAAAATTAAGTACTTACACAAAATTTAGAACAGTCCCACAACTCATTTTGTTGAACTATATCTGTACAACAACTCTACCTCGAATTTTTCCATCTAAAATTTCATTTGAAATATTTAAAGCATCTGTTAACTGAATTTCAGTCGTTACTGTTTCTAATTTTGTTTGATCTAATTCTGTAGCCAAACGTTCCCATGCTTCTTTTCTTAATTCGATTGGTGCCATCACGCTATCAATTCCATATAAGGTAATCCCTCTTAGAATAAATGGAGCAACTGTTGCTGGAAAATCCATTCCGCCTGCCAAACCACACGCAGCAACTGCACCACGATATTTTGTACTAGCACATGCATTGGCTAAAGTATGGCTTCCAACAGTATCAATTACGCCAGCCCAAACTTCTTTGTTTAATGGCTTTCCTGGGGAAGATAATTCAATACGATCAATAATTTCACTCGCCCCTAGATAGGTTAAATATTCTGACTCTTGAGGTCGACCAGTCGAAGCTGTAATCTCATAACCAAGATGATTCAAAATAAGGCACTGTTGCAAATAGGCTGACATGATAAGCTAAATATCTTATTTATTTCGAGATACAGCAGATGAATCCCTTCCACGGTCGGCACTTTCAAGGTGAAATCATTCTTTGGGCTGTTCGTTGGTATTGTAAATATGGCATCAGCTA
>NZ_MJIQ01000023.1:0-75310 GCF_001878775.1 Acinetobacter sp. AR2-3 | reverse complement strand
GTCTCGTGGGCTCGGAGATGTGTATAAGAGACAGTCATAAGTATTAGAAATATATAAAAAGTCATAATGAATCGAAGCTACCAAAAAATTTTCAAAATTATAGTTCTAAAGAAGCATTTTAAATGTATCTTAATTATTAACAACGAAAGGAAATTGTAAAGTCGAAAGGAAAAGTGTCTAACCCTTTATATTATAATAATATTTATATTAATTTAGTGATTTATCCAAATCATTCAACAGTTTATCTTCATTGTACGCATTGGGGGGGACAATCTTATAAGAGCTGGTATATAGTTTCCTTTAAATTTTTTGGGATAAGCTTCACATATAAGAAAAAATATAAAGTTTATTGTTATTTAACTTTGAATTATATAGAGAATCTTATAAAAGAGAACTCGTACATATCGGATTGTTTAATATGAACTTAGAAAAATAAGTGATTAAAATCATGTCATCGTTTCTAATAATTATAGGATTTATATGATGTTTTGCAGGGATAATTTTTAGACCACATATTTCCCATAAAAAGGTCAAGAATTATATGGCTGCAAAAGCTGCTGGCTTCTTATGTATGTTACCAGGAGTATTTCTATTTTGTCTTAGATCTTATTTAACATAAATCCCCCCGCTAGGGGGACTCGATTCTAGTCTTAAAAAACTTCGTAATTACATACTTCTATTCTTGAAATAAAATCGAGAGGCATTGTCAGTCTCTCAGCTGTAATAGTTTCAAAATGAACCCAGATAGCAGCATCTCTATTCTCAAAACTAATACTTACAAGTTTAACTAAGTCGTAAGGTTCAACATTATGGGTCAAGATAATATTATAGAGGTGATCTGAGCGTACGTACGAAATAAGGATTTGATGGATAGTTAATTGCTCTTTACTGCTTAACTCACTGTAATTACTTAGTTCTGGTAAATCATTTTGAATATTCACTTCAATCCTTAACAATCTTAAATTTTCTGTAGAAAACGGCGATTTTATCAATTTAGACAACGCTGAATATATTGGCTTTTGTTAATTCTTTCTAAATCTTGTTCTCGCTCGATAAACATAGCGTATACAGTTAACTACCTGACCTACAAATATACATTGGTTGTTTAACTCAATAATATTTGGCTTGAACTCTGGACTTAGAGCCTGAAGATATCTTTTTCCATTTGTCTCAATAACTAATTTTTGAAAGTAGCATCATCACCGTAACGAACCATAATAATGTCATCAGATTGCATGTCTCCGTAAAAAGCATCCGGATCAACTGGACTGCTCCCAGTATCCTAGACATAAGACAGCCTCATTTTAAAACTGTTTCCAATGGTTTTGGAGTCCCCATCTCAGATTGTATTCATAAAGCACATATATTTTATATTGCGAATATGCGTATATTCATATATAAAGCTATGATTCGTCGATAAGAGGGAAGCTCATGAATCAAATGCCAAAAGTCCAAATTTATCATAACCCGGCCTGTGGCACCTCACGCAATACGCTGGCGTTAATTCGCAATGCGGGAATTGAGCCGGAAGTGATCGAATATCTGCTTACGCCACCCTCGAAAGATCAGCTGGTCAACATGATTCGGGATGCCGGTTTGACGGTTCGTGAAGTGCTCCGTAAAAATGTCGATCCCTACACCGAGCTGAATCTGGATGATGCCGGCTGGAGCGATGAGAAACTGCTGGATGCCATGCTGCAACATCCGATCCTGATCAATCGCCCGTTGGTGGTTACCGAGTTTGGAACCCGATTATGCCGTCCATCGGAAGTGGTACTGGATATTCTGCCTTTGCCACAATTAAAAGCCTTTGCCAAAGAAGACGGTGAAATCATCGTGGATGAACAGGGCAATCGGATAAAATAAAGTGTCCCCCCATGCGAAAAAGCTTCAACTTGATTGGAGCTTTTTTATCTGAAAAACACATTGACGATGATCTATATCGGAAAAAGCGGGAAATTGTTCAAGCGAGCGCTTTCTGGTAGGCATATTCTGATCTGGATATCATTTTTGACAGGTCATCTTTACCATATATATGGATATGTGTATATTTGCATAAAAAATGGGAGCAATTATGGACCACGTTCAGTTTTTTAAATGTTTATCTGATGAAACACGTCTCAGTATTGTCCTGCTAATTGCACAAAACAAAGAGCAATGCGTCTGTGATCTGACCGATAAACTGCAGTTAAGCCAGCCGAAAATTTCACGTCATCTGGCCTTGTTACGTTCTTGTGGTTTACTCAACGATCGCCGGCAAAGCCAGTGGGTGTACTACAGCATTAATCAGCAATTGCCGGCCTGGTGTTTTGAAATTCTGGACGTGCTAAAAGCTAGTGAGGTTCCGGTTTTATTTGATTCTTCCGCTCTATCGATTCAGAGCCATTGCGAGTAAGTTTTCATGAAATTTTTGTTTTTATGTACGGGGAACAGTTGCCGCAGTATTCTCTCTGAAGTGTTGTTCAATAGCCGTGCGCCAGAAGGCTGGGTCGCTTACAGTGCCGGCAGCAAACCTTCCGGTCAGGTGCATCCCTTGACGCTTGAAACCCTGCACAATCTGGGCTTGTCGACTGAAGGCTTATCCAGCAAAAGCATTGATGCCTGTGAACAGTATCAGCTAGACGTGGTGATTACCGTCTGTGATGCGGCAGCACAGGAAGCGTGTCCTCTTTATCTTGGCGGAGCGATCAAGGCGCACTGGGGCCTGTCTGATCCGTCCCATTTAGAGGTGGATAAAGAAGAAAAAATGAAAGCCTTTATGAGCACTGTTGAACATATCAATCGTCGCCTGGATGCTTTGTTTAAACTTAACGTAAATGAGCTTTCTCGCTCGCAATTGATTGCAGCGATTAATCAAATTTCGAATGTTGAGTAAGTCACATGTCTGAAAAACGCATGTCCTTTTTAGATCGCAACCTGACGCTCTGGATTTTTATTGCCATGGCGTTAGGCATCGCCATAGGAAACTTTTTTCCTCAAGCATCGGTTGCTCTGGATCAATTCAGTATTAATTCAGTCAATATTCCAATCGCGATTGGTCTGATTCTGATGATGTATCCACCCCTGGCAAAAGTGGATTATGCGACCTTGCCGCAAGTGTTTAAGGATAAGAAAACCCTGACGCTATCTTTAATTCAAAACTGGTTGATTGCTCCGGTACTGATGTTTGCGTTGGCTGTGATTTCTTTGCATAGCTATCCAGAGTATATGACAGGCGTGATCCTGATTGGTTTAGCTCGATGTATCGCCATGGTACTGGTGTGGAATGGTCTGGCCTGTGGTGATAACCAATATGTTGCAGCATTGGTGGCGTTTAACAGTATTTTCCAGATTTTATTCTTCAGTACCTATGCCTGGTTATTCCTGACCTTCCTTCCGCCATATTTTGGTATTGAAGCTCAAGTGATCAATCTTAGCTTCTGGACCATTACCCATGCTGTTCTGGTTTATCTTGGAATTCCGTTCTTATTGGGTTTCTTAACGCGCTTAATTTTGGTGAAACAAAAAGGCGTAGAATGGTATCAAAACAAGTTCATTCCAAAAATCAGCCCGCTGAGTTTGATGGCTTTGCTGTTTACGATTTTGGCGATGTTTAGCTTAAAAGGGGGGGATGTCGTAAGTCTTCCACTGGAAGTTTTACGCATCGCGATTCCTTTAATCATTTACTTTGTGGCCATGTTCTTTATTAGCTTCTTTATGAGTAAATGGATGGGCAATGATTATCCAAAAACTGCTGCAATCTCATTTACTGCGGCTGGAAATAATTTTGAATTATCACTTGCAGTCGCTATTGCAACTTTTGGTATCGCTTCGCCGGTTGCTTTTACCACGATTATTGGGCCATTGGTTGAAGTACCTGTGTTAATTGCTTTAGTGAGTGTTTCACTGTGGCTAAGAAAGAAATATTTTAAAGAGGCTTGATCCGATGAACCTGCCTAACGTAGATCCAAATCTTATTGAACAACCCACCTTTGAAAAAGTCCAAGCCAAAGAACTAGCTCATCCTCCTCGGATTTTACTGCTCTATGGGTCTAATCGGGAACGTTCTTACAGTCGCCTTGCAGTTCTTGAAGCTGGTCGAATCCTTGAATATTTTGGGGCAGAAGTCAAAATCTTCCATCCCAAAGGGCTACCTTTACCGGAAGATGCTGATACTGAACATCCAAAAGTAAAAGAACTGCATGAGCTTCTGGCATGGGCTGAAGGTATGGTGTGGTGTTCACCGGAACGCCATGGTTCTATGAGTTCCATCTTTAAATCCCAGATTGACTGGATTCCTCTGGCAGGGGGTGCAATTCGTGCCACTCAGGGAAAAACCCTTGCCTTGATGCAAGTCAGTGGGGGATCACAGTCCTTTAATAGTCTGAACCAGATGCGTGTTTTGGGGCGTTGGATGCGGATGATCACGATTCCAAATCAGTCTTCAATTCCAAAAGCATTCCTGGAATTTGAAGAAGATGGACGAATGAAGCCATCAGCATTCTATGACCGGATTGTCGATGTGATGGAAGAACTGTATAAGTTTACTTTACTAACCCGTGGGCAAAGTGCTTATTTGACCAACCGTTATTCGGAACGCAAGGAATCGGCTGAAGAGCTTTCCAAACGGGTAAATCAGCGTAGTTTATAAATTCTAGGTGATCAGAGAGACTGAAAAGTATCTTGAGCAATGGAAGGCTAATTTAAACGCTTGAAAATTTTATGAAATACGCCCAGTCTGATAAGCAGGCTGGGTTTTTATTTGATGACAATAAAGAAGGGGGGAAATATTTTGGCTCAATTACAAGCTGAAGTTGATGTGATCATCATCGGTGGTGGACAGGCCGGTTTGTCCACGGCTTATTTCTTAAAGCGTAAGAACATTCCGTTTATCATCCTAGATGATCAGCCTCAGCCTGGAGGTGCCTGGCAGCATGCCTGGGAGTCCTTGCGCCTTTTCTCCCCGAATAGCTGGAGTTCGCTGTCAGGCTGGATGATGCCGGCGACCGAACAGACCTATCCGACCCGCAATGAGGTGATCGATTATTTGACCGCCTATGAGCAGCGCTATCACTTTCCTGTAGTTCGTCCGGTGCGTGTGGAACGCGTGGAAAGTAAGGGCCAGTATTTAGAGGTTTATGCCGGGGAACAATCCTGGAAAGCCAAAGCGGTGGTAAGCGCTACAGGGACATGGAGCCAACCATTTATTCCCGAGTATGCCGGCCGTGAGCATTTTCAGGGCGTACAACTGCATTCCGCAGATTATAAAAATGCTGAGTTATTTAAAACCAAGAAAGTCATGGTGGTGGGTGGCGGTAACTCTGGTGCACAAATCTTGGCAGAAGTATCTCAGGTGGCCGAAACGCTTTGGATCACCCAGACACCGCCGCAGTTTCTGGCAGATGATGTCGATGGCCGTGTCCTGTTCTTAAGGGCGACTGAGCGCCTGAAAGCCCAGCAGGAAGGTAGAAAGATTGAGCAGCCCATTGGGGGGGTGGGTGATATTGTCATGATTGATTCAGTTAAAGATGCACGTGAGCGAGGCATTTTGCAGAGCAGGCGTCCATTTTCAGCTTTTACAGAACATGGCGTGATTTGGGAAGATGGCAGCACAGCGCATGTGGATGTGGTGATCTGGTGTACAGGATTTAAGGCGGCGCTGAATCACCTCAGCAGCCTCGGAATTATCCAGCCGGACCAGACCATTGCGGTTCAGAATGGCCGCTCTGTTCAGGTACCAAATTTATGGCTGGTGGGCTATGGAGAATGGACAGGTGCTGCTTCGGCCACGCTGGTCGGGGTTTCCCGGACAGCTCGGGCAGTAGCGGAAGACATCGCTGCATTTTTGGCCTGAGAGGATTTGATCCTGATTCAGTCGAGTGGATTGAGTGAATAGTATCTGTCTGCAACGAGCGTCATACCCGATGGTCTGATGCTCGTGATGATACGCTTGCATTGACGTTCGAATTTAATCAGGTAACTTATGCCCACAATGTGGACAGAAGAAATATTTGTTTTTTTCCTGCTCGAGTTGTTCTTTCTTACGCTCATGAATAAGTTCTAACAGGATATCCTGCATTTGTTCTTTGCTCAGTCCGACTTCTTTACGTAAAATTTCAATTTTTTCTTGATCTTCAATTAAGTCAATTTCTGCATCATCGAGCAGTTCACGAAATCTTAATTCCAGTTTGTGCTTGCGCTGTCTCAGCTCATTGGCCAGACCATTTGCCAGAATACCCGCAGGAAGCGCTGCCAGACCCACCCCTAAAATAGTAATTAAAGCCCCTAGAAAGCGGCCTAAGGGGGTGATTGGTGTCACATCGCCATAGCCGACTGTGGTCAGTGTCACCACTGCCCACCACATGGATGCAGGGATGGAGCTAAAGACTTCTGGTTGAGCCTTATTTTCAACCACATATACTCCAGCCGCCGCGATGATGATCATGATCAGCAGGATAAAAATAACCGCCTGAAATGAGCCCTTTTCGCGCTTGATCACCCGCAATAAAATCTGCAGGGAGACGAAATAACGGGTTAATTTGAGTAATCTGAATAATCGAAGGATTCGCAGGAAGCGTAAATCGAGATGCACAAAGAAGTTAATATAGGCCGGGAGAATCGCCAACAGGTCAATGATGGCACCGCCACTACGGATCCATAACCATCGGTTTTTCCATGCACCTTTAAAGGGGTCTTTTTCCGCAATGGCCCAAAATCTTAATAAATATTCCAGGGTAAAAATAAAGATCGAGAATAATTCAAAGGCATCAAACAGCAGCTGATAGGATTGATAGAGGTCATTGATTGATTCAAGTAAAACGGCAGCAGTATTCCCAATAATCAATATAATCAGAAATATATTGATGACGCGACTTAAGATGCTTTCGTGTTCTTCATTATGCAAATTGTCATAAATAAATCTGCGAAGCTTATACCAGGCCTTGAATTCCATAACAGTGCATTACGGTGCGATAAGATGCTTTGAGTTTAGCGCAAGCCCGGCCATCGAAAGGAAATTTTTAAAAAATTAATCAGAATTGTGGGGTGGTGATTATCCTGGATTTTTAGGGCTAAAGCGAGTGTGCACGACTCTAAAATCCCCAAAGCATTCTGGTAAATCTCACTACGGAATACTTGAACGATACCGATACAATACTGCTTCAACAAATACCCTGTTGTCTTTGGCAGTTACTCAAACAGTACTTGCTCGTCCGGGCAACAGATCCTTAATCTGTTCCCACTGATCATCTCTTAATGCATAGCGTTTAGTCATGAAAAAATAATGAGGACAGATTAGATTTTTTTAAGCTAATTGGTGACAGGCCTAGTTGCATCAAGTGATCTTTTTTCTCTGGCATTTTTGTTTTCATAGAGGGGGCTTATTATTTTTATACCTGTTTCTATGCTAAAAATTAAAAGTGCGTTGTGATCGCCTGCTCATAAACTTGAGAATACAGAGAAGGTTTTTGTTGAAGAAAAAGTTATTTGTATAAACAAAGGAAGTGATTTGAATTGGTGATATCTTTATTGGATGTTGAAAAGTAAGAATTTTTATTTCAAAAAATCTCTAGGGTTTTCGATTGTATTGAATTGATTTCAATGCGAAGCCCATAGGGCTGTCGGGCATTGAAAGAGAGCTGATAGCCATACTGTTTTAACAGGTTAGCGGTCAATGCCAGTCCTAAACCATGGCCGTGCTGCTGAGCAGATTTGCGCCAGAAGCGTTGTCCTAAATGTTGGATATCCTGTGCTGTCAGTTGCTGTCCATCATCTTCAATCACTAGGCAACCAGACTGCATGGAAATCCAGATATGGGCAGCCTGTGCATGCAGCAGGGCATTTTCAAGCAGATTTTTCAGTACGGTATACAGCACAAATTCAGGCAGCTGAATTTCGCCCAAGTTGTCCCAGTTTACTTGTATTTTTTTGTTCATTTCTGGATAGCGTGTACCTAAGTCTGCAAGAACTTTCTCAAGTGTGGGGCGAAGCCAGATGGCCTCAGGCATTGCCTGGATACTGTTTTCTGATTGGGTCAGCAATAAAAGCTGCTCGAGTAACAGCGTATAACGCCGGATACTCTCATTGGCCTGCTGCAAATTATGCTGAATGGATTCAGGCAGGTGCTGCTGCTGACCGATCAGCTGGGCCAGTTGTACATGGGTTTTAATTGCAGTCAGGGGACTGCGTAATTCATGTGCAGCATAGGCACTAAAGGCTTTCTCCTGTTGCAGACTGTCATTGAGTTTTTGAATCAACTGCGTGGAATTGTTGACAAAAGGCTGTACTTCTTGGGGAATACTTGCAGGCTTGAGCTGCATTAAAAAATCTGCCACCTCTGAATAGCTAAGGTTTTTCTGGTTCAGGTATTGACTGAGCTGATCCAAAGACCGGAACTGTCGGCGGATAATAAAAACGATCAGGGCAATACAGATCAGCAGTGAGAAGACCAAGGGAATCAGTACGGACTGCAGAATCTGCTGTAGTAAGGTATCCCTCAAGAACATACGTTCTGCTGCCACCACTTGAATATCGCCACGACGCAGAACATAACTGCGCCATTCCGTATCACCCTGCTGCCAGGTGCTGAATCCTTCTGGTCGCTGGCTTAAATTTTGGGGGGCACCGCGTGTTTTGGCAATCACCTGATTACCTAACGAGATGTCAGAGCTAAAAAGAGAAACTTCACAGGCAATTAACTGGTTTGCATCATCATTCTTGGCTAATTTGGATAAGGTTGCATCCCCTAGACTATCCAGCGGTAACTGCTGAATCAGCCGGGCAACCATTTGTGCAGATGCCGATAAGCGTTGATCCAGTGTGTCTTGTAAACGCTGTTTCAGGTCAATATACAGCCATGAAAATACTGCACTCCACAGCACAATAAACACGGCCAAAAGACTCATGACCAAACGCCATTTGAAGCTGTGACTAAACATGACGCTGCTCAAACGGTTTAAAAATATATCCCACACCACGAATGGTCTGAATTAAATCTGGATGCAGTTTTTGTCTCAGGTGATAAATCTGTACATTCTTTGTTTGTTTTGTTCGCATTTAATCTGTTTGGAGCATTTCAGCTGTCCTTACCTAAAGGCATGTTACAGCGTCTGGATCAATGGCAGCAAAAGCAGAAGGGTGGCACGCTGATTGGTGCCGGTCTTATGGGCATGATCGCTGCACTGATTGTCGGGCCATGTATGAGTGCGCCGTTGGCCGGTGCCTTAATCTATGTGTCTCAGCTCAATCAACCGATGCTGGGAGCTAGTTATCTGTTCGTCTTAGGCCTTGGGCTGGGCTTGCCGCTATTTATTGCTGCCGTATTTGGGTCCCATCTTTTACCCAAACCTGGCATCTGGATGGATCGCCTGAAGTTTAGTTTTGGCTTTGTCATGTTGGCTCTGGCCTTGTATTTCGCCCCTCCATTATTGCCCGGCATTTTATACCTGGGCCTTTTGGGTGTGGTACTGATCACCTGTTCAGGCTACTTCTTGTTCAAGATGCTGCCTCATGTGCATCGGTCTGTATCGAAAATAGTCCTGATGCTGCTCAGTGGTTTACTGGTATCCTATGCAGGAGGCATGCAGCTCTATCATGTCTGGAGTCAGGTACAGGTCGCCCATGTGAAATCACGGCTTGAATGGCAGAGAGTCAGTACAGCCGCACAATTGCAACAGGTTTTAGCCAAACATCCTGCACAGCCGGTGGTGATTGATGTCTATGCAGACTGGTGTGTGGCCTGTCAACCGATTGAAAAGGAAGTAATTCCACGTAGTGATGTCCAAGCGGCTTTACAAAATGTGGTTCGTATCAAATTAGACCTGACCCACTATCATCCAAGTCAGGATGAGCTGCTAAAAGAATGGCAAATCCTCGGTCCGCCCACCTTTATATTTTTAAATGCCGCACATCAGGAACAGCGCGAGTTGCGCTTGACAGGAACTTTTAGCGCAACACATTTGCTCGGTAAATTGCAGCAACTGCAAGGGGAACAACCATGATGATTTCAAGTGATGCGCTACATCTGGGACCTTTGATGTTGCCCTGGACACTCATAATTGTTGCCACTGGCTTGATGCTGTTATCTGCTGTTTTGTTTGGATTAGCCAGAAAGTATTCATGGTCTAAACAACTGCTTGGACAAAGTCAGGATTTGCTCTGGAGCAGTTTTTTGCTGGGGATGCTGGGTGCACGTCTTGTTTTCGTTCTGCTCAATGCCGAGCTGTATTTTGCAGCACCCATCGACATACTGAAAATCCAGGACAAAGGTTTCCATTTATGGGGAGGGGTGCTGATTGGTGCTTTGTGGTATGTCATTCGAAACAGACAGTTGCAGACCCGATTCAAAGCCATCTTGTTGATCATCTTTGTACTCTGGATCGGGCTTGGACTCGCGTTCAAATCCAGTCTAAAAACTGAAGCAGCGTTTCCTGATCTAGCCTTTGCTGGACTAGAACAGGAGCGTCTGGGTACAGACAAGATTCCACTCAGCCAATTCGTTGGCCAGCCCACGGTAATTAATTTGTGGGCGAGCTGGTGTCCGCCGTGTCACCGCGAAATGCCGGTGTTGGCCAAAGCAGCCAAGCAGCATCCTCAAGTGAATTTTGTCATGCTGAATCAGGGTGAGGAGGTAGCCACCGTAAATGCCTATTTAAGAAAACATCAGTTTCAATTTAAACATGTCCTGCTGGACCCATATGGTGAACTACCACAGCAGCTGAATAGTTTTGGTCTGCCAACGACGCTGTTTTTTAATGCTCAAGGCCAGCTGGTCGAGCGGCATATGGGGGAACTCAGTCCGGCTATGTTGCAGCAATATTTAAATAGAATTTCAGATCAACCTTAAAAAATGGAAGGACTCAGTATGAACAAAATTTACCAGGTGCTTGGTGCAGGCATGTTCCTGATCATGAGCATGCACACACAGGCAAATATTAAACAGCATATTGAAAAACAGGGCTTTGTGTTTGTAAAACAGATTCCGGCACCGCAAGGAATGACCGGCTGGGTGGGGCATGAAGACCAATACTCCAATACGGTATTTATCTCCAACGATGACAAATATTATATCAAGGGCGAACTGTTTGATGCACAAGGGAAAAGCCTGTCCAATGAGCAGATTGAAAAGCATATGAAAAAAGCGGTATTGGACGATGTCTGGAAAACCCTGGAAAAATCCACCTGGATCCAGGATGGCAAGCCAGATGCACCACGTGTGGTCTATGTCTTTTCCGATCCAAATTGTCCATATTGTTATAAATTCTGGCAGGCGGCCCGACCTTGGGTAGAATCAGGGAAGGTACAGCTGCGTCATATTCAGGTCGGTGTGATCCGTGAAGAAAGCCGTGGCCAGGTGGCAACACTATTGAATTCGAAAGATCCAGCGGCAGTTTTTAATGATATAAACAAGAATAAAGGCAAAAAGCAGCTCAAGAAAATGGAAAAGATTCCTGTCGAAATTGCTGCAAAAATTGATGCCAACCAGGCCCTAATGGGGAAATACGGCTTTTTCTCCACACCGTCGATGGTCTGGAAAAACAATCAGGGTGAATTTAAATCTGCTCAAGGCCTGGCGATGGATGTCAAGGAAATTTTTGAACAATAATATTTTAACTACATGATAGAAAAGTAATTTTTACTTCAAACATCTATACATGATAGGGAGGCAGATTTACATTGGTGGATAGGCTAAGCATGAAGAGCAGATAAGATATGTCAAATTTGGATGATCCACGGGTACTGCTTGCTTTGGAACGAACCGCTCTGGCGTGGAACCGGAGTGGTTTGGCATTAATTGCTTTTGGTTTTGTGATTGAAAAATCCAACCTGCTAGTGCAACTGGTGGACCCAGACACTTATGCACAGAAAATAGCTTATTCACAATGGTTGGGAATTGCGGTGATTGTATTTGGTATGTTGGTGAATTTCGCCTCAATCCTGCAATATCGACGGGGTTTGACATCACTGCGACCGCCGGAATTTATTGAAGGTTATTACACCCAGTATCCCGTATGGCTAAATCTGTTTACTGCTTTTAGCGGACTGCTTCTGATCATTTCTTTTTGGCTGCACTAAGAAGAGGGCTGGGCGCAATACAGCTCGTACAGCTTTTGCATCAGGCTCAAGACCTTGGGGTCACTCAGACGATAGAAAATCTGTTTGCCCTCACGTCGGGTGCCAACCATGTCGGCCTTACGCAGTACAGTCAGCTGTTGTGAAAGTGTAGGTTGATGAATATCGGCAGATTCTTCAATTTCCTGAACATTCATTTCCCCGTCAACCAGGACACATAAGATTTTCAGACGATCAGGATTGGCTAAAACTTTTAGGCATTGGCTGACGAAATCGACCTGTGAAAAATCAATTTTGGCATTTGCAGCAATCATATCCATAGATGTCCTTGAAACCTTTGATGTAACCCATGCAGTTTACACAATTTACCACAAAACTGCTTGATTATTATTTTTTAATATATAATATAAAAAAGTATATTGTATAGAGATTGATTCACCATGCATGACTTCCTCATCGCATTTATTGGCGGTTTAATGCTCGGACTTTCAGTGGTCGGCTATCTGTATGTCAATGGCCGTATTGCAGGAATCAGTGGTTTGGTTGGGCAGGTATTAAACCCAAAAACCGTATTTAAAACGCCTGCGATCTGGTTTTTATCAGGCTTGATCATTACACCGTTTATTTATGGTCTGTTTGTACAACCTGAAATCGAATTGAATGCCAGCCCATTGATGATGATTGTGGCAGGTCTGCTGGTAGGCTTTGGGACACGTTTGGGTTCGGGCTGTACCAGTGGTCACGGAATTTGTGGCATTAGTCGGCTGTCTAAGCGTTCTATCATCGCGACCATGACTTTTATGTTTGCAGGTTTTGTCGCTGTTTATATTATCCGTCATATCACAGGAGCATTCTAAAATGAAAAATGTGTTTGCCTTTTTATTTGGTGCGCTGTTCTCTGTGGGATTGATGGTATCGGGCATGTCCAATCCGGAAAAAGTACTCGATTTCCTGGATCTGTTTGGCGATTGGGATGCCAGTCTGGCCTTTGTGATGATGGGCGCGATTACTGTGGCCTTTATTCCCTTCCAGAAAGCATTACGTACGGCGCAACCGAAAACAGTATTTAATGAACCTATTGATTTACCTAAAAATAATCAGATAGATAAGAAGCTGATCACGGGTGCGGTTTTATTTGGTGCAGGTTGGGGCATTGCCGGCATCTGTCCGGCGCCAAGTTTCACTTTGATCGGTTTGGGCCACTATCAAGTGCTCTATTTTATTGTAGCAATGCTGGTGGGTGTATGGATTCACCGTAAATGGTCAGGAGCTTAACGATGTCAAATTTACCTATAGTAAAAGATTTTTTTCACGAAGATACCAATACCTTCAGTTATGTTGTACGTGATCCGGCGACCAAAGCCTGCGCCATTATTGATAGCGTTCTGGATTATGATCCGGCATCAGCAAGTACATCCACTATTCATGCCGATAAAATTATTGCCTATATTAAAGAGCAGGGTTTAACGGTCGAGTGGATTCTCGAAACCCATGTCCATGCTGATCATTTAACTGCAGCGCAATATCTCAAAGAAGAACTGGGTGGCAAAATTGCCATGAGCCAGAAAATTGGTATTGTTCAGGAAACTTTTGGCGTGATTTATCATCTGGATATTAAACAATGGAATGCTCAGCAGCTCTTTGATTATTTATTTGAAGATCATGAGTCGTTCCAAATTGGAACATTGAAAGCCTATAACATTCCAACACCGGGACATACGCCTGCTTGCCTGAGTTATGTGATTGGCGATGCGGTTTTTGTGGGTGATACGTTGTTCATGCCAGATTATGGTACAGCACGTTGTGATTTTCCGCGAGGCAGCGCAGAACAGCTTTATGATTCGGTGCAAAGCCTGTTTCAGTTGCCAGAAGATACCCGGGTCTTTTTATGTCATGACTATCTGCCTGAAACACGTGAATCGTATGTGTGTGAATCTGATATACAGACGCAGAAAAAACAGAATATCCATATTCATCAGGGAATCAGTAAAGCTGAATTTGCTCAGATGCGAAATCAGCGGGATTCAGGACTGAGTATGCCTAAGCTGATTCTACCAGCGATTCAGATCAATATGAAAGCAGGACAGTTTCCTGAGCCAGAACAAAACGGTGTTTCTTACCTCAAGCTTCCTCTTAACTACTTCAAATAAGCTTGTGTCGTGATTCAACAAAAAGTTCAACCTTTATTGAATCATTTTTGTGGATAAGGGAGAGGGCGATGTGGGCATTAATACTTGAAGGGCTAGTTATCGGAGTGCTATTGGGTTTGACCGGTGCCGGTGGCGGTATTCTGGCTGTACCTGCACTGATGACGACCCAGGGTTGGACGGTGGCCCAGGCTGCGCCGGTGGGATTGCTTGCGGTCACGCTGTCGGCCTTGGTCGGAACGTTCGAGGGTTTGTTCAAGCGTATTGTACGTTATCGCGCTGCCCTCTGGATTGCTCTCATTAGTATTCCTACAGCGCGTTATGGCGTGCATCTGGCCGATATCGTTTCTCCGGTCTGGCTGACGCTGGCTTTCAGTCTGGTCATGCTGATCGTGGCTTACCGGATCTTTTTTAATAAAGTGACCGATCATGGCAATGCACCGTGCAAGGTCAATCAATCGACCGGTCGTCTGATCTGGAATGTCAAAACTGCTTCGTTCCTAGCAGGTATTGGTGTTGTGGCAGGTTTATTAACCGGTCTGTTGGGGGTGGGGGGTGGTTTTGTAATTGTTCCAGCCCTGCGTAAATTCACCGACCTTGATATGCGCAGTATCGTTGCGACTTCCCTGATGATTATTTTCCTGATTGGTGGGGTCAGTATTTCTGCACACGTGCTGGATGGCTTTCAATATCCTGTTTCGGTTACGCTGACCTTTGTCCTGGCCTGTATTGTCGGGATGTTAATTGGACGCAGTCTGATGCAGCGGATTGACAGTAACAAGGTACAGAAAATATTTGCCACTACCGTGGTTGGGGTGGCGATGTATTTAATCTATTCAGCGCTCATGGGCTAAATAGCCAGTTGGAAATTTAAACTCAAACGCTTTCAATCTACCTGAGCATCGTTTATACAAAATATAATTTTAATGGCCGAGGAAGAATGAAAATGATGAAAACTGCAGAGCAATTGATCCAGAATGCAAAAAGCCGGATTCAGGAAGTCAGCGTAAATGAACTGTTTGAAGCGATGCAAAACCATCAACCAATTGCTCAACCATTTTTATGTCAGCAACATGTCCATTCGATAAAGCAGAACAACTAATTTCACCAAATTGGTTCATCACGATATGTAATTTACAGCCATAAAACCAACCCATAGAACTTTTGCCACGTGATGCGATTTGGGCTAATGATTTATGGCATTGAATACGTTGATTTTTACAAACAGGTAGCGTTGTTGAATCAATCTATAAGTATTGTTTATCTTTGCCTTTCATCAAAGCTACATACAGGGCATGTAGTGCTAATTCATGCCTATTGATCAAGTGAATCATGCGTTGGCAGCAAGGCAAGTGCTTAAATAAAAAGCTTTTATCCAGCTTTAGCCATGTAAAAAAGGCTTTGAAATTATTGAAATGAGAACATTTGTACCAAATGGTGATAAAGCAGATTTCTGAAATTGTGAGCTGAGCATTTCTGATTCTTAGAGAATGATGACTTTGTTTGAGGAACTTCCAATAAGTTGCTTCAAATTTAAGAAAGAAATCATCAATTAAGCAGAATCGGTACTATTGAACATCAGGACTAGAGTTGTGAGTTTGGTTTGGTAACTCAACTGATGGCTCTAGTCCTCTTATTTTTCAAGTCAATTTCTTATCCGTGATTCGGGTTAAATTATTTAAATGATGATTCATTCTGTATTCAGATCTACATAAATTTAAAGCATACTCATAGGGATATATTCTGTTTTAGACTTAATTCAGGATGCATGAATGAAGTACTCATTTATACAGCAGGCTTTCACTGGCCCCGTGGATATCATAGGGGATATTCATGGTGAGATTGCCGCGCTGGAACAACTGATCCAAGTATTAGGCTATGACCGGAATGGTCATCATCCTGAACAGCGTAAACTGATTTTTGTTGGTGATCTGTGTGACCGGGGGCAAGACAGTGTTGCGGTGATCAAAAAGGTTAGGCAGTTGGTAGATGAAGGCTATGCACAATGTGTGATGGGTAATCATGAATTAAACTTGTTGACCGATACTTTACGGGAAGGCAATGGCTGGTTTTTTGGTTCGCCGCATCAGGATGATCTGAAACCTTTTGATTCGATCCAAGCCTCAATCAAAGATCGACAATGGATTCTGGATTTTTTAAATAGCTTACCGTTGGCCTTGGAGTCGGAGCAGCTGCGTGTTGTACATGCCTGTTGGCATCAAGGATCAATTGATCAATTACGCAATTCTGGTTTTACTTCGCTTGGCGAAGCCTATGCTGATTTCGTTCAACATACAGCGCTGGATCTGCAAGCCTTAGGTACTAATGAATTCATCCAGATAGAGCAGCAACGCTACCAACACCAGTTCAAAGACCCGGCTGCAACTTTACCTTTATTGCAACATCTCGCAGAAAAAGAGCTGCGTGAGCAAATGCACAATCCGATTCGGGTCATTACTTCTGGTGCGGAAAAAATCGCCTTAGAACCGATTTATGCCGGTGGAAGGTGGCGGATGATCGACCGCGTGCCATGGTGGGACAGCTATACCGACCAAATTCCAGTCATTACTGGACATTATTGGCGGAACTTTAAATCTACTGAAGAAAAAACCGGTTTACTCAAATCGATCGATGCACTGCAATGGTATGGACAGCAACAAAACGTATTTTGTGTGGATTATTCAGTGGGTAAACGCTATCTCGATCGTCAACAGGGTGTCGCGTTCAGACATCGACTCGGCGCCTTAAGATTTCCAGAAAATATCTTGAGCTTTGAAGATGGCAATCAGTATTCAGTTCAGCGGTTCTGAGAAAAGGCAATTTTCTGATACAAAAAAAGCAGCTTTTCCAGCCGCTTTTTTTACAGAATCTAGATTTTATTCTGCTTCGATTATTTCATAATCATGGGTGATTTCAACACCGCCATCAGACAGCATTTTGCTGGCAGAGCAATATTTTTCAGCAGAAAGTTCTACGGCTTTTGCGACCTGTTTCTCTTTAATCGCTTTGCCGGTCACTACAAAATGCAAGTGAATTTTCGTGAATACTGCCGGAATTGTATCTGCACGTTCAGCCTTTAATTCGCAGCGTACATCGGTAATATCCTGACGAGCCTTCTTTAAAATGGTAACAATATCAAAAGACGCACAACCGCCCAGACCCGTTAAAAGCAGTTCCATAGGACGGGGACCACGGTTTTCACCACCGTATTCAGCTGAACCATCCATGATAAGGCTATGACCACTTTGAGTTTTTGCTTCAAAAGCAACATTCTCTAACCAATGAACGCTTGTTTGCATTGCAACTACCTAAAAAAAGCTATAAATTTATCAAGTAACTGTACACTAACATAAATTGGGTTGATACGGAATTTCAATCCCACTGTGTGACAAGTTCACATTAGGTCTTGTGCGATCTATAAATTATCCATAATCGGAACTGTTAGCATGACTTCAAACTTTTCACAATTAAGCACTGATGCGCTTTCTCCGGGGCAATTACCAGAATCCGTGAAAGCACTGTTAAAACGTGCATATATTAATCGTTATCCAAAACGTACCACGATCATTGATGCAGGATCAGAATCTAAATCTTTATATTTAATTCTGAAGGGGTCTGTATCTATCATTCTTCGTGAAGATGATGATCGTGAAATTGTCGTGGCTTATTTAAATGCGGGTGACTTCTTTGGGGAAATGGGTCTATTCGAGGTTAATCCACAACGTACTGCGGAAGTTCGTACGCGTGATGTGTGTGAAATTGCCGAAATTACCTATGAAAACTTTCACGAAATCAGCAATCAATATCCTGATCTGAGCTATGCGGTATTTGCTCAATTAGTACGTCGTTTGAAAAATACCACACGTAAAGTCACTGATCTGGCATTTATTGATGTTTCAGGCCGGATTGCACGTTGCCTGATCGACCTGTCTTCACAGCCAGAAGCGATGATTTTGCCGAATGGCCGTCAGATTCGTATTACCCGTCAG
Source organism: Acinetobacter sp. AR2-3 (assembly GCF_001878775.1). Lineage (NCBI taxonomy): Bacteria > Pseudomonadati > Pseudomonadota > Gammaproteobacteria > Moraxellales > Moraxellaceae > Acinetobacter > Acinetobacter sp. AR2-3. The sequence continues at coordinate 57,126 of NZ_MJIQ01000023.1, read as the reverse complement.
GAAATTGGCCGTATTGTTGGCTGTTCCCGTGAAATGGTGGGTCGCGTACTGAAAACGCTAGAAGAGCAGGGCATGATCGAAACCGATGGTAAAGCCATCCTGATCTTTGATGCTTCACTAGAAGAAGCGTCTGAAGCAGTTGCAGATGGTGCCATAGACGAATAATCCAGATATTAAAAAGCAAATCTTCGGATTTGCTTTTTAATGCGTCATTACTTAATACATAAAAATTTAGAACAAGCTTCTCAGAAAAGATGATTTAAGCTCCCCTTATAATTCCGATAGGCTATAGCCCACTTGATCTCAATTCACTGAATAAAATTCACAGGATGTTTTTATGCAATTCAGACCGTTGGCGGATACCGGCATTCTTTTGCCAGAAATTTGTTTGGGCACCATGACCTTTGGTGAGCAGAACACGCAAGAACAGGCTTTTCAGCAACTGGATTATGCCTTAGATCAGGGACTGAATTTCTGGGATACTGCGGAAATGTACCCGGTACCGCCAAAACCTGAAACGCAGGGCGCCACCGAGCGCATGATTGGAAACTGGATCGCTGCCCATGGTGGCCGTGACAAACTTTTTTTAGCCTCAAAAATTGCCGGACCATCGCAAGGTGGTAGTCATATCCGGGATGGTCAAACCCGTTTTGTTGCCGATGAAATTTCAGCAGCAATAGACCAGTCATTGTCACGCCTGCAAACGGATTATATCGACCTGTATCAGTTACACTGGCCACAACGCCCCACCAATTTCTTTGGCAAGTTGGGTTATGGCAATGCTGAAGCGGCAGAAGACCGTGCCGTAACGGATCTGGAAGAAACCCTGACTGCCTTGCAGGATGAAATTAAAGAAGGCCGTATCCGTTATATCGGTCTTTCCAATGAAACCCCGTGGGGCACGATGAAATTTCTGCACCTCGCAGAGAAATTAGGTTTGTCCAAATTTGTCAGTGTACAAAACCCATATAACCTGCTGAACCGTACTTATGAAATCGGCATGTCAGAAATTGCCCATTATGAAGGTGTGGGCTTGTTGGCGTATTCACCTTTGGCATTTGGTTATCTGACCGGTAAATTCCGGCATGGTGCACGTCCTGCCAATGCGCGTGTAACACTGTTCTCCCGCTTTAGCCGTTATAGCAATCCGCAAAGTGAATGGGCAACCGAGCAATATGCCCAGCTGGCAGAACAGCATGGCTTAAGTCTTACCCAATTGGCTTTGGCCTTTATCAAGCAGCAGTTCTTTGTGACCAGTACCATTATCGGTGCGACCAATCTGGATCAGCTGAAAGAAAATATTCAGGCTTTTGAAGTCGACCTGTCTGAAGAAGTACTGAAAGGTATTGAAGATATTCACCGTCAACAGCCGAATCCGGCACCATAATCATGGTGTTGTTATTTTAAAGCACCCTCCAAGCGAGGGTGTTTTAATTTTATGAGAAATTAAATTTGATGATAAACAACATGGCCGGAAAACAATAAAAGCAGCATAATCGAAATAAGACGCATCAAGATGATTTGATAAAAATGAATAGTGAAACAGGTATTTCTAAATCCCAAGTATTAGCTATAGCAGTATTCAACTTAGCTGAGCAGTTGCAACTGAAAGAATTCGAACTTGCATTGATTCTGGGTTTATCTGAGGCGGAATTATCTCTGGTTATAAATGAAAAAGAATTAGAACCAGATACTACAGCAGGCGAAAAAGCTATAGCTTTAGTAAATATCTATCAAAAGTTATTTAGCTTGCATGGTGGAGACTTGAGCTGGATGCGCCATTTTATCAATTCACCTAACAAGCTTTTGAATCATCAAACGCCAAGATCCTTGATGCAAACAGAACATGGTTTGAGTGAAGTATTGCGATTACTAGGAAGGTTGCAACCGTACTAAAAATATCTCTCTATTCTCTACTAAGCTGAAAAATAGCAGAGTAAATTAAATAAAATATGAATTGTTTATCTTCACCTTAAAAATTCTTCTAACCTCACTTGAAATATGATTTGATTACACCAATATTATTATTAAAAACTGTCTAAATGTTTATATTAAGTTTTTGAAAAATATATAAAAATGATTTGAAATTTTATCAAGTGCACCCATATATCCATCAAGTAGAACATTTGTTGTGAGGAATAACAAGAATGCGTTTTGAAAAATTTACCAATCGCCTGCAGCAGATCCTTTCAGATGCACAAGTCTTCGCTATGAGCAAAGACCATACCGCAATTGAACCGATTCATCTTCTCCATGCAGTTTTAAAAGAAGCTTCTTATGCAAGCTTATTACAGCAAGCAGGTGCAAATTTAGTTGAGCTGCAAACGAAGCTACAACAAGCCCTCAATGATGCGGCAAAATTATCAAATCCGTCAGCGGACATTAATGTAAATCCTGAAGCTTATAAAGTACTGACATTAACGGAGAGTTATGCACAAAAAGCCGGAGATGAATTCGTTAGTGTTGATTGGTTGATTTTAGCACTGGCTGAAACAGGATCTACGCAAAAAATACTCAGTAGTGTCGGCGTAAAAGCAGATCTACTGAAACAGCTGATTAATCAAATCCGAGGCGATGAAAAAGTCATGAGCAACAATTATGAAGATCAGCGTGATTCACTGAATAAGTACACCATTGATTTAACTGAACGTGCGTTGGCAGGCAAGCTTGATCCTGTGATTGGCCGTGATGATGAAATCCGTCGTACTATTCAGGTCTTGTCACGCCGTACCAAAAATAACCCGGTACTTATCGGTGAGCCAGGGGTCGGTAAAACGGCGATTGTCGAAGGTCTGGCGCAGCGGATTATTAATGGTGAAGTGCCTGAAGGACTCAAAGGGAAGCGTGTTTTATCTCTAGATCTAGGTTCTTTGCTGGCTGGCGCCAAATACCGTGGTGAGTTTGAAGAGCGCTTAAAAGCGGTTCTGAAAGATATTGCCAAACACGAAGGTGAAATCATCCTGTTTATCGACGAGTTGCATACGCTGGTGGGTGCCGGTAAAGGTGATGGCGCGATGGATGCCGGTAACATGCTGAAACCTGCGTTGGCCCGTGGCGAGCTGCGCTGTGTCGGTGCGACCACACTGGATGAATATCGTCAGTATATTGAAAAAGATGCAGCGCTGGAACGTCGTTTCCAGAAAGTACTGGTCGATGAGCCAAGCGTGGAAGATACCATTGCGATTCTGCGTGGTCTGAAAGATCGCTATGCCACCCATCACGGGGTACAGATTCTGGATTCCGCGATTATTGCGGCGGCGAAAATGTCACATCGTTATATCACCGACCGTCAGTTGCCGGATAAAGCTATTGACCTGATTGATGAAGCAGCATCGCGCATCAAAATGGAACTCGATTCTAAACCAGAAGCACTGGATAAACTGGAACGCCGTCTGATTCAGTTAAAAATGCAGCTGGAAGCGGTGAAAAAAGATGAAGACTCAGGTGCCAAAGCTGAGATTCAATACTTGTCCGATCAGATCGCCACAGTTGAAAAAGAGTATCATGACCTGGAAGAAGTCTGGCGTGCAGATAAAGCGCTGGTTGAAGGCAATAAAGACGTACAGATCAAACTGGATCAGGCACGTACAGCACTTGAAAAAGCGCAACGTGAAGGTGATCTGGGCGAGGCCGCGCGTTTGCAATATGGCGTGATACCAGAGTTGCAAAAGCAGCTTGAACTGGCTGAAAAAGCCGATGAAAGCGCAACGCCAAAATTGCTGCGTAACAAAGTCACCGACAATGAAATTGCTGAAGTAGTGAGTGCTGCGACCGGTATTCCGGTTGCGAAAATGCTGCAAGGCGAGCGTGACAAATTGCTACATATGGAAGAATTCCTGCATAACCGTGTAGTAGGGCAAGATGAAGCCGTGGTGGCGGTATCCAATGCAGTACGCCGTTCACGTGCCGGTCTGTCAGATCCGAACCGTCCAAGTGGGTCATTCCTGTTCCTGGGGCCAACGGGTGTCGGTAAAACAGAATTGACCAAAGCCTTGGCGAATTTCCTGTTTGACAGCGACGATGCCATGGTGCGTATCGATATGTCAGAATTTATGGAAAAACATTCGGTCAGCCGTTTGGTTGGTGCGCCTCCGGGCTATGTCGGTTATGAAGAAGGTGGGGTGCTTACTGAAGCCGTACGTCGTAAACCGTATAGTGTGATCTTGTTTGATGAAGTCGAAAAAGCGCATCCGGACGTATTTAACATCTTGCTACAGGTACTGGATGATGGCCGTTTAACTGACTCGCAAGGCCGGGTAGTGGACTTTAAAAACTCTGTGATCGTCATGACTTCGAACCTGGGTTCGCAGGATGTACGTGAATTGGGCGGTAATGCCACAAAAGAAGAAGTCCGTACGGTGGTGATGAATGCGGTATCGGAACATTTCCGTCCAGAATTTATTAACCGTATTGATGAACTGGTAGTGTTCCATGCGCTGGAAAAAGACCAGATTCGCGGTATTGCCGATATCCAGTTGAACCGTTTACGTCAACGTCTGGCAGAACGTGATATGCGCTTGTCGGTAGATGACAGTGCTTTCGATCAGTTAATCGATGCTGGCTTTGATCCACTGTATGGTGCGCGCCCCCTGAAACGTGCAATCCAGCAGCGTATTGAAAATGGTCTGGCGCAGAAAATCCTGGGCGGAGAGTTCCAGCCGGGCGATACCATTCTGGTGAAAGCTGAAGCAGGTGAGTTAATCTTTGAAAAAATGAAACTTAACTAAACCACTTCTCCTTGCAACAAAAAACCCAGCCTAGGCTGGGTTTTTTTTAATCTTATTGTTAACTTCGAGCATTGCAACACTTTTGTATTCTTGTTGCGGCGAGCTTTAAAGCATGGCTTAAAACTCAGCTCAGGGAAAATAAAGAAGATATCAATCGTGATAAAGACAGTTAATTCATCATCAAATTACACTTGCGGATGACGGATTTTCCAGGCACGGTGAATCTTTTGATTCCGCTTGAAGTCAGGTCCAATGGTTTCCTGGGTAATTTCTTCAACATCAAAGAAGGCCAGAATTTCTTCATCCATCTCAAAACCACGATAGTTATTTGAGAAATACAAGGTACCATCAGTGGTTAAGCGGTTCATCGCACGTTTTAACAGGGACAAATGGTCGCGCTGTACGTCAAAGGTCCCGTAGAATTTCTTCGAGTTTGAGAAGGTTGGTGGGTCGATAAAGATCAGCTCATATTGCTCATGACCTTCTTTTAGCCATTCGAAACAGTCAGAGGCAAAGAACTGATGCTGTTCATCCGCATGATCCACGGTTAAGCCGTTCAGAACAAAATTTTCTTTAGACCAGTTCAAATAAGTATTCGACAGATCGACGCTGGTTGTACTTGCAGCACCACCCAAAGCAGCATGTAAACTTGCCGTTGAGGTATAGCTGTACAGGTTCAGGAAGTGTTTGCCTTTTGCTTCACGTGCAATACGTAAACGCATTTGACGGTGATCCAGAAACAGACCGGTATCCAGATAATCGGTCAGGTTGACCAGAATCTTGGCTTGACCTTCCTGAACGATAAAACGCTTGGATGCTGTACTTTGTTTGGTGTACTGGTTTTTACCTTCCTGACGTGCACGGGTCTTGATAAAGATCGCATCACGGCCCAAACCGGTCACGGCACGAATGGCCTGTAAGGCCAGGTTGAAACGTTTTTTGGCTTTTTCCGGATCAATAGTTTTAGGTGGCGCATATTCTTGTACATGCAAACGCTCGCCATACAGATCTACTGCGACGTTAAAATCAGGTAAATCTGCATCATAGAGACGTAAACAATGGATCTGTTCCTTGACTGCCCATTTTTTTAGAGCTTGCATATTTTTGGTCAGACGGTTGGCAAACTCCATCGCACCTTCAATCGGTTCAAACTGCTGAGGCTGCCAGCTTTCTAGGAATGGACGTACCACTGCGGCCGGTTTAACCGTACCGAAGCGGATATAGATCGGCAATTTACCATTCATCAAACGCAGGATTTGCGGATCATTGAACGCCAGCACATCGGCCTGTTCCACTTGGGAGGCAATCACAGCCGCTTTTTGATTCGGGAAATTCTTTTGCAATAAAGCCGATAAACCCAGGTATAAAGAACGGTTTTGCGCTTTATCGCCGAGACGTTCGCCATATGGCGGGTTGGTCACGAAGAATACTTTCTTGCCTTCTGCATGGAAATCAGGCCAGTCATTTAAAGTCCGTTCTTCGATCATGATATTGTCGAGAGCAGCTTCAAAACCCGCCGCGATAATATTTTGTCTGGTGGCTTTAACCGCTTCCCAGTCCGCATCGAAAGCATAGAATTGTGGTAATGGATTTTCCATTGCCGCTTGATGACGTTCAGCAGCTTCGGCCTTGATGCTCATCCACAGTTCATGGTCATGGCCATTCCAGCCATTAAAACCGAAACGACGGACCAGACCCGGTGCACGGTCGGTCAAAATCATTAGGGATTCAATAATAAAGGTACCTGAACCACACATTGGATCGACAATGATGTCCGGATTAATCTGTTTAAGCTGGCCTTTTTGCAGAATCGCAGCAGCCAGGTTTTCCTTAATCGGTGCATCAGTCATGAAACGGCGATAACCGCGTTTATGCAAAGAGTCACCAGACAGGTCGAGGCAGTAAGTATGTTCTTTCTTGCCTGCCAGAATATACATGGTGATTTCTGGCTGTTTGGTGTCAATGCTTGGACGTTTGCCTACCGCTTCCATAAAGGAATCTACGACACCATCTTTGGCACGTAAAGTCGCGAACTGGGTGTTGACCTTGATGTCACGCTCGACATGCAAACGAATCGCAAAGGTGCTTTGTGGTGCAAAAATCAGCGACCAGTCGAAGCTGAGAGCCCCTTCATAGAGTTCTTCTGCCACATCACGGGCATCATGAGAAAATTCAATTTCATGCGTGTGGATTGGCATCAAAACACGTGAAGCCAGACGTGACCACATGCAGATACGATAAGCATTTTCCAGTGTGCCTTTAAAGGTCAAACGGCCCGGAAAACGCTCAATATTCTGAACACCTAAGCCTTGTATTTCTTCTTCTAATAAGGTTTCCAGACCATCGGCACAGGTGACCCAATAATTGCTTAAACGTGGAGAGGTATTCATATAATAGAGAGACCAAAAAAGATAAATAAAAAACTGCGCTAAGTTTACCGTATTTTTATATTGAAAGCTTTTGAAATTCTCTGAAAGGCCGTGGCATGTGATAGAGAAAAATAATATTCACACTATAAATTGAGGAACTGGTACGCATTTTGCTCTATACATGGCAAATCAGGCGGTCAGTCGATGGGGAGCGATGGCTGCCTGATTTTTCAATTTTATAATGGGGGTTAAGATGTTAGAGAATCAGTTACGCAACCATGACGCTTTTTCAGTGGCCACTTTAATTTATGCACGTTTACGACGTGTTTCAGGTCGGGTAATTGATGCAATTTATCTGGCAGAGAACCTGGATTATGCCCGGCATGTGATTCAACTGGCAGAGCAAACCCAGGATCCAGATTTGAATCATCTGATCCAGCGCCTCAAAATGGTACTGGAGATTTCTGAAACAGCACAAGACTCACCAACAGAATCTGCACACCCAAGCCAGCAGGAAGGGCTGATCTCGGTCGAACCGGATGAAGACGATATCTATCGTGCACAGGTGTCACATCGTTATATTGGTGCACTGCGTTAAACCTGAGATGGGTGTGAATGCTCCAGACTGAAGCGCCCGTTGGTTTTGTACTTAAAATCAGCAAGATGCAAATCGGGTTAAATTATCTTATTGAAAAAATACAAAGGAATCTGATTTTTTATTTTTATTGTTCAGATGCTTTTTGTACAAGTAGCAGCATAGCCAACTATAAAAATTCGCCAATCTCTGTATAATATGTTGACTTAACGCATAAGGAATCTCTCATGCACTTGGCGGCATTGCATACACCGAGCCAGATTCAACTCAATAAAGAAGGTAATCTAAAACACTTCTTGACCATCGAAGGTCTTTCTAAAGAAACCCTGACAAAAATATTGGACACTGCACAGTCCTTTTTTAATGACCAAAATCAGCTGATCACCAATAATTTGCTCGAAGGCAAAACGGTGATGAACCTGTTCTTCGAAAATTCAACCCGTACCCGCACCACCTTTGAAGCCGCTGCCAAGCGCCTTTCTGCCAACGTTCTCAATATCGATATTGCCCGTTCGAGTACTTCCAAAGGTGAAACCCTACGTGATACGTTATGGAATCTGGAAGCCATGGCGGCCGATATTTTCGTGGTACGCCATTCATCTTCAGGGGCAGCACATTTTATTGCCAAAGATGTCTGTCCAACCGTGGCAATTATTAATGCCGGTGATGGCCGTCATGCGCATCCGACACAAGCGATGCTGGACATGCTGACCATTCGCCGTGAAACCAAGAAAAAATTCGAAGAAATGTCGATTGCAATTATTGGTGATATCAAGCATTCACGTGTCGCGCGTTCAGATGTGGCCGCCTTGCAAACTTTAGGCTGTCAGGATATCCGGGTGATTGCACCGAATACCTTGCTGCCATTGGGCTTTGAAGAATATGGTGATGGTGTTCGTCTATTTAATAATATGGAAGACGGCATCAAAGACTGCGACGTGATTATTACGCTTCGTATTCAGAACGAGCGGATTGATTCTCCAGCACTGGCCTCGCAAGCTGAGTTCTACAAAATGTATGGTTTGAATAAAGAACGTCTTGCCATGGCCAAACCGGATTGTATCGTGATGCATCCGGGACCAATGAACCGTGGGGTTGAAATCGACTCAAGTATTGCGGATGGCCCACAATCTGTGATTTTAAAGCAGGTGACCAATGGCATTGCAGTGCGTATGGCGGTGTTGGCTTTGTCGATGCAAGGCCAGTTACAAGAACAAGGTTTGATTGAAGCGATTGCGGGTTAAGGAATAAGTCATGACTATTGTAAAAATTGAAAATGTCCGTGTTCTTGATCCAATCCAAAACACTAATTCTATCCAGACCGTGTATCTGGAAAATGGAAAACTCGTTGCAGAAACAGCGGATGTCTCTGAAACGATAGATGGTCAAGGCAAATGGTTGATGCCAACCATGGTTGACCTGTGTGCGCGTTTACGTGAACCCGGTCAACAGCAACACGGTACACTTAAGTCTGAAGGGAAAGCGGCACGTGAAAATGGTATTTTGCACGTGTTTACGCCACCTGATTCAAAGCCAATCGTACAAGATAATGGTGCATTGATTCACGGCCTGGTTGAAAAAGCCATGCTGGATGGTGGTATCTATCTTCAAGTGATTGGTGCACAAACCCAAGGCTTAAATGGTCAACAACCGGCAAATATGGCGGGCTTGAAAAAGGGTGGTTGTACTGCGGTTTCCAATGCCAGTGCGCCGTTTGCCAATGATGATGTGGTATTACGTACACTTGAATATGCTGCAGGTTTAGACCTGACGGTGGTGTTCTATGCCGAAGAACCACAAATCGCCAAAGACGGCTGTGTGCATGAAGGTTTTATTGCATCACGTCAGGGCTTGCCGATGATTCCGGCACTGGCTGAAACCGTGGCGATTGCCAAATATCTGTTGATGATTGAATCAACCAAAGTACGAGCACACTTTGGTCTGTTGTCTTGCGGTGCATCAGTCGAATTGATCCGTATTGCCAAGGAAAAAGGCTTGCCAGTGACCTGTGATGTGGCCATGCATCAGTTACATCTGACCGATCATTTGATTGATGGATTTAATTCACTGGCACATGTACGTCCGCCGCTTCGTTCTGAACAGGACAAAGAATTATTGCGCCAAGGTGTGAAATCAGGCGTGATTGATGCGATCTGTACTCATCATGAACCACTAAGCAGCTCTGCGAAAATGGCGCCGTTTGCTGAAACGCAGCCAGGTTTCACTGCTTTTGATACCTATGTACCTTTTGGTCTGCAACTGATTCGTGAGGGATTGTTGACTCCACTGGAATGGGTGGAAAAAGTGACCTTAGCTCCGGCACGTGTTGCACAAATGGCAGATCGATGGATAAATGAATCAGGCTGGGTGTTGCTAGATCCGGAACTGGAATGGACCCTGAATAAAGAAAGTATCGTGTCACAAGGTAAAAATACCCCGTTAATTAATCAAAAAGTGCTGGGTAAAGTGGTTCAAACTTTTGCTGCTTAAGTGATCCCAATTTTATAAAAGTCAGCTTCGGCTGGCTTTTTTTTATTTTTTAAATTTTGTGTTGGTAAAATGAGTACTCAATAAAAATAGTGAAACTTTATGATATTCATACAATTATTTACATTTTAAAAAAATGGGGATCGTTACACTGATTAAATATTAAACATTAGAAAAATCAAAAGAATGGTGACGATTATGAATATAGACTTTATAGAACGCTTAAAAAGCGATGTTACGGCGATTGTGCTTCAAGGTGAAACCGAGCATTTATTTGCCAAAGATCAAGCTTTGGCTCAATTCTATCCCATCTTTTTAAGTATATTACGTTCACGTCCCGCCTGGATTGAAAATCTTGGTCAGCAACTCAATCCAAAAATCCATGAATTATTCAATGCAAACCCGGCACTCAAGCAGCAGTTTCTAAATCAACTCGATCAGAGCGCACCGCAAGACGAAATAGAACATACCTTGAACCGGTCAATTGTACCGACCATGAATTTTTTACAGACCGAAGCAGGTGCTTCGAGTCCGGAAGCGATTAGCCATTTGCTGGAAACCCACGCCGATTCGATTCAGCGTACATTACCCGTTTGGGCTGGCCCTATTCTGGCAGCGCTAGGAGTTTCACCCTTGGCAGGGCAGAATTTAAATCAGGAGCCTGTATTGGCGGAGCAGACCATCATTGTTCAGGAAGAGAGAAAAACCGGCTTTTTATGGCCGTTTATTATTTTTCTGATCTTAGCGGGTTTGATCCTGTTTCTGGTTCGTAGCTGCATGCAGGATGAGGTTGAAGATTCAAATACCCAAGCGACCAGTGAAGTTGCTGCAGCTCAGCCTGCATCCTTGCGATTAAGTACCGGCAGTAATGGCGAAATTGTCAGTTGCCAATTACAGCTGAATAATCCGCAGTATATGGAAATTCTACAAAATGAGATCAAACAGATCTTTAATTATAATATTGGTTGTGGTGCGCTGAGCAGTGAGGTTTATCATTCAGAATTTATTGATCAGGATACTATTCCGACTGTGTTGAGAACAATGCAGGGAATGCCAAATGTGTCACTTGACTGGATTGGCAATCAGGTTTCAGTGCGTGCAGCAACCAATGCAGAGGCCGAGCGTCTGGCAGCACAAATTCGTAGTCTGGCCAAAAATGTCACAGTGGTGACCCAGCAGCCGCTCAATAGAAGTGACGTGATTAATACCGCCAATAGTGAGGCAGAACAAGCCTTGGCCAGTATCAAGACCGATAATGTTAAAGCGCTGGATGTGGCGACTGCACTGAATTTACAGATCATTAATTTTGATACGGCATCGACTGAAGTTCCCGAGGTCAATAAATTGGTGCTGGATCAGGCTGCTGCATTATTGCAACGAGCACCGCATGTCATTCTGAAGGTTACAGGACATGCCGATGCTCAGGGTAGTGAAGCAGAAAATAAGGTGCTGTCTGTGCAACGAGCTCAAGCGATTACCAGTTATCTCGTTGGAAAAGGGGTCAATCCTGCACAGTTACAGGCAGTTGGCATGGGAGAGGATCAGCCGGTTGAACCCAATGCCACACCTGCCGGACAGTTTCAGAATCGTCGCGTGACCTTTGAGGTCGTGAATACCGAAACGGGAATTGTACGTGAAGTAGATGATGAAGGTATAGTTGAGAAGACAGGAAATTAAGAGAGCGGCCTAAATAAAAAAGGACGAATTTTCGTCCTTTTTTATTGTTTTGAATTAAGAAAATACCGGCGGGCTGTAGGTCAGCGTTCTTCCTAGGAACCAGAGCAGGAACAGTACCAAAGGCAGATGGAAAATCAGCTGGGTCACCGTGAATCCAATCACATCTTTAGCTTTCAGTTTCAGGATACCCAACATCGGCAACATAAAGAATGGATTAATCAGGTTGGGCAAGGCTTCTGCCGCATTATAAATCTGCACCGACCAGCCCAGATGCACTTTCAGGTCATGCGCAGCCTGCATCACATAGGGTGCTTCGATAATCCATTTGCCTCCACCGGATGGAATAAAGAAACCCAGAATCGCCGAGTATAAGCCCATCACAATGGCAAAGGTTTCCTGTGAGGCAATGGAAACAAAGAACTCGGCAATGTAATGTGACAAGGACAGATCGGCCGGGTTTAGCGCATTGGTCATCATAAAGGCAATACTGCCATACAGTGGAAACTGGATCAGTACCCCTGAAATAGCCGGAACGGCCTTTGAAACTGCATTCAGAAAATTTCGTGGTGTACCGTGCAAGGCCACGCCCAAAATCAGAAAGATAAAGTTATAGGTATTTAAGCTGGAAATGGCCAGAATCGGATTGCTTTTGGAAAATTCGTTAAACATCCAGACTGCGCCCAGAATCACAATCAGAATGCTTAAAATGGGTGAATTTTCCAGCCAATCCCCCGGTCTTTTTTCGGCAGATACTTCCGTTTTTTCTTCTTCAATCTGAATCGGGAAGTGTTCAATGGTTTTAATGTCAGAGCCTTTAGGAGCTGACCAGTAAGCAATTGCAATTGAAGCTACAATCAGTACCGCCGTCATGATCATAGACTGTGGCAAGAAAATAGTCTCAGTAAATGGAATCACGCCCGTCAGATTATAGATCGGTTCGAGTAAACTGCTTTTATTGGCCTGTAACTGTGCAGCAGAAGAACTGATGCCCAGCGCCCAGGTCGCACCCATTCCGATAATCGCAGCAGCCGCAGCAGCGCGGTAATCCATGTTAAGCTCTTTACGCTGTGCCAGTGCAATCACTAGGAGTGCAGTCAGTACAGTACTCATGGCCCAATTAATCAGAGAAATTAACAGGCTGACCGTGGCGACCAGGACAATCGCACCACGACCGGAATGTGGCAGGCGCGCCATTTTCTGGATCAGAAGCTGGACAGGCTTAGATACGGAAACCACATAACCGACCACGATCAGCATGCACATCTGCAAGGTAAAGGGAATCAGGCTCCAGAAGCCGTCTCCAAAGGAAATCGCGACATCCTGTGCGGGTGCACCAATTCCGATGGCGGCAATCGCCACAATGATGACGCCAAGCAGGGCAAAAATATAAGAATCCGGAAACCATTTTTCAGACCAGTCGCTGACGCGCAAGGCGAAGCGCTGCAAAATATTTTGTTGAGTTTGCATGATTAAAATCCATTTATTCTGCGATTATTATTTTGAAATGAAACGGCTATATATATAAAAAAGCCCTTAAGAAATTTTATTCTTAAGGGCTGGCTGGATTATGCAGCGTTACGTAGTAGCGCTACCCCAGTGACTTTTTGAATCTCTTCAAAACTGACCTCTGGTGCCAGTTCAATCAGTCGAATTCCATCAGGACTAACATCCAGTACACCGAGATCGGTAATAATCCGGTTCACCACAGCTTGACCAGTCAGCGGCAAGCTACACTGCGGTACAATTTTCGGTGTACCATCTTTGGCGCAGTGTTCCATCAAGACCACGACCTTTTGTACACCCGCGACCAGATCCATGGCACCGCCCATGCCTTTGACCTTTTTGCCTGGAATCATCCAGTTGGCCAGATCACCAGTTTCTGAAACTTCCATAGCACCCAGAATGGCAATATTGACATGACCGCCACGGATCATGGCAAAGGAGTCGGCACTTGAGAAAAATGAAGCACCTTTACGCGCGGTAACCGTCTGTTTGCCGGCATTGATCAGGTCGGCATCCACTGTCTCCGCAGTTGGAAATTCGCCAATCCCCAGCAGGCCATTTTCAGACTGCAGCCAGACATTGATATTTTCCGGAATATAATTTGCGACTAGAGTCGGCAAGCCAATTCCTAAATTGACATAGAAACCATCTTCAAGCTCTTGTGCCGCGCGCTGCGCCATTTCATTACGTGTCCAAGCCATGATCAAGCCTCCGCCTTTAAAGTCATCTGTTCAATACGTTTTTCGGGTTGAGTATTTAAGATAATCCGGTTCACATAAATGCCGGGTAGATGGATCTCGTCCGGATCTAGCGCACCAATCTCGACAATTTCTTCAACTTCAGCAATGGTGACTTTACCCGCCATGGCACAGACCGGATTAAAGTTCTGGGCGGTTTTACGGAAAATCAGGTTACCGGCTTTATCGGCCTTATAGGCGTTGACTAGCGCGACATCGGCAGTTAAGGATTCTTCCAGAATATAAGACTTGCCATTAAATTCACGGACATCCTTACCTTCAGCGATCACGGTTCCGACACCCGTGGCCGTATAAAAAGCCGGAATACCGGCACCGCCAGCACGTAATTTTTCTGCCAGTGTACCCTGTGGGGTCAGTTCAACTTCCAGTTCACCGTTTAAATATTGACGTTCAAACTCCTTGTTTTCACCCACATAAGATGAAATCATTTTTTTAATCTGTTTGGTTTCCAGCAGAAGTCCGAGACCGAAGCCGTCTACGCCGGCATTGTTGGAAATACAGGTGAGTTGCTTAGCACCTGTTTCTTTTAAAGCTGCGATCAAAGCTTCCGGAATACCGCATAAACCAAAACCACCAACGGCCAGGGTATGACCATCTTGCACCACATCCTTTAAGGCGGATTGAGCGCTGTCATAAACCTTGTTTGACATCTTGTCACCTCTATTATTGTTGTAGCAGACTTCAATCTGCTGCTTATATCCTTATGGCTTGCTTGAGAGCATTTTGCTCAAGCAAGCTTATTTTCAAGCACAGGCTTTTTGCCAATAGGCATTGGCATAATTGGATGGATTGTTGCGCTGTAAGACTTCACTGATATTACGGCTGGCCTGCATCAGGGCATCCAGCTGAATGCCAGTTTCAAAGCCCATCTTCGAGAGCAAGTAATACAGGTCTTCAGTTGAGACATTGCCGGAAGCGCCTTTGGCATAAGGGCAACCACCTAGGCCGGCAATGGATGAATCAAAGACCCGAATGCCTTGCAACAGCGACTGGTAGATATTGGCGATGGCCATGCCATAGGTATTGTGAAAATGTCCCGCCAGAACCTTGGTATCAAGTTCAGCCAGACAAGCCTCCCAGACGTTTTTCACCCGGTCCGGTGTTGCTGTACCAATGGTTTCACCCAATGACACTTCGTAGCAGCCCATCTCCAGCAAACGCTGGGTGACTTTGACCACCTGCTTCGGATCAATGGCACCTTCATAAGGACAGTCCACCATGCAGGAAACATAACCACGTACCTTAATGTCATTGGCTTTGGCTGCTGCCATAACATCGGTAAATTTCTCGAAGCTTTCATCAATCGAGCAGTTGATGTTTTTGCGGGTAAAGCTTTCAGAAGCAGCGGTAAATACCGCCACTTCCTTGCAACCCACAGCCAGTGCAGATTCAAAACCTTTCAGATTTGGAGTTAACAAACTGAACTGAATATTCGGATCTTGGGGTAGGCTGGCAAAGAGCACATCACTGTCTGCCATTTGCGGTACCCATTTGGCTGAGACACAGGAACCGACTTCGATGGACTGCAGACCGGTTTTCATCAGGTCCAAAATCAGGTTTTTCCGGTCATCCAATGTCAAAGGTGTTTTTTCATTTTGCAGGCCATCGCGTGGTCCGACTTCTACGATTTTGACAAAATCCGTCATGCCACTTCCTCCGCCAGTGGCTGGAACTCGACCAGTTCATCACCAGCTTTGACTTGATCACCTTTCTGGAAATATGAACTTGCAATGATGCCGTCATGCGGTGCACGAATTGAATATTCGATCTTCATGGCTTCCAGCGTCATCAGTACATCATCTTTTTTGACTTTGTCATTGGCTGCCACGAGCACCTGGGTAATGACACCTGGCATTGGCGCGATCAGATTATTTTCCGTGCCTTGTTCATCCTGATTATTAAAATCAGACTTCAGGTAATTGAACTTATAGCTTTGACCATTCTGGAATAGGGTAATGCCTTGCTCAGTCTGGCTAAAAGCCAGTTTTTGCTGTTTACCCGCCAGTTGCAAGGCTAAAGTATGGGCATCGACGAGCTGACCCTGAATCTGAATTTGCTGACCGTTATAGCTGGTGACAAAACCTTGATCTTGGGCCTTGAACTGAATTTTCAGGTTAATGCCATTGCGTTGTAATTGCACTGTATGGCTATTTTGCTGATTCAGACGCCAGAATGCTTGCTGCTGCCACACCGGATTGCTTGGAATGGGATTCTGTGCTTGACGTGCCAGGAGTTCAATCAGTGCGGCACTGACCACCAGTTCGGCACTGATATCCGCAGAAGGTTTGAGCAGAGATTCTTCTTCACGCTGAATCAGGCCAGTATCTAAATGTGCATTTTTAAAAGAGTCACACAGCACCAAGCGATCTAGAAAAGCGATATTGTTACCCAGACCATCGACATGGAACTGACCCAGTGCATGATGCATTTGTGTCAAGGCTGCTTCACGATTTTTACCCCAGACAATCAGTTTGGCAATCATCGGATCATAATAGGTGCTGATTTCATCGCCTTCGACAATGCCACTATCCACACGGACATGGTCATTTTGCTCCGGATAATGCAGGTAGCTGATCTGACCAATCGCAGGAATAAAGCCTTTTTCCGGTTCTTCGGCATAAACACGGGCTTCGAGTGCATGTCCATGAATCTGCAATTCATGCTGCTGCTTCGGTAAAGGTTCACCAAAGGCCACGCGCAGTTGCCATTCCACCAGATCCTGTCCGGTAATCATTTCCGTCACTGGATGTTCAACCTGAAGACGGGTGTTCATTTCCATGAAGTAAGCTGTGCCGTCTTGCTCCACGATAAACTCGACTGTACCGGCACCGACATAGTTCACTGCACGCGCAGCATCGATTGCCGCCTGACGCATCGCCTCAAGTTTGTCTTCCGGCATTTTCGGTGCAGGCGCTTCTTCCAGCACTTTCTGGTGACGGCGCTGTACCGAGCAATCACGTTCGAACAGATGTACATAATTGCCGTGGGTATCACCAAACACCTGCACTTCAATATGACGTGGCTGAATCACATAGCGTTCAATCAGAACGTCTTCATTGCCAAAACTTGAACGTGCTTCACTTTTACAAGATGCCAGTGAACTCAGGAAATCTTCACTGCGTTCCACCAGACGCATGCCTTTACCGCCACCGCCGGCACTGGCTTTAATCAATACCGGATAACCAATATTGTCTGCCTGCTGTTTCAGGAAGTCGGCATCCTGATTGGTACCATGATAGCCGGGGGTTAAAGGCACACCGGCTTTTTCCATCAGGGCTTTAGAGGTGGCTTTCAGACCCATTGCCAGAATGGCATCGACTGGTGGGCCAATAAACACAATATTGTTGTCCTGACAGGCCAGGGCGAACTGGTCATTTTCAGACAGGAAACCATAACCTGGGTGAATTGCCTGAGCACCAGTGCTTTTGGCTGCCTGAATAATGTGATCAATCTGTAAATAACTTTGTGCAGCTGGCGATTCACCAATATAGATCGCTTCATCGGCCAGTTTGACATGTTGTGATAGTGCATCGGCATCGGAGTAGACGGCAACAGTAGCAATACCTAATTTCTTCGCTGTACGAATGACACGGCAGGCAATTTCACCACGGTTGGCAATTAAAATCTTTTCAAACATCGTAGGATCCTTCTTGTTGTTATGCCGTGGTCTTGATCCAGGCCGGGCTTTGTTTGTTCAAAAATGCATTCAGTCCATTTTTCGCCTCATCTCCCTGGCGAATATGGGCAATATGCTGTGCTGTTTTAAGCAGTAAATCTTCGGTCAAAACCTGTTGGTCAACCAGTTGGATCAACTGTTTCGATGCGCTCTGTGCAGCAGGACCACCCAGTAAAAGTGCTTCCACAATTTCATCAATTTTGCTGTCGAGCTGTTCTGGTGTAGTAACTTCATGCGCAAGACCAATGCTTTTGGCCTGTTCAGCAGTAATCCGCTCGGCGGTCAGGAAATAACGTGAGGCCTGACGGGCACCAATCGCACGAATCACATAAGGGCTGATGGTCGAAGGTGCCAGACCTAAGCGAACCTCGGAAGTGGCAAACTTGGCATCTGTACTGGCCACACAAATATCACAGGCTGAGGCCAGCCCCATGCCGCCACCAAAGGCAATGCCGTGTACCCGGGCAATGGTTGGCTGTTTTAAGGTCGCCAGACTTTGCAGCATTTTTGCCAGTTTGAGAGCATCCGCTTCGTTGTCTGCCTGTGATGCCTGACCTGCCTGTTTCATCCAGTTCAGATCCGCGCCAGCAGAGAAACTCTTGCCTCGGCCTGCCAAAATCACCACACGCACATCATCATGGTCATTTAAAGACCGGAAACAGGCATGCAGTTCTTCAATCACCTGGGTATTAAAAGCATTGTGCAGTTCAGCACGGTTAATCCAAACCGTTGCCACCTGATTCTGCTGTTCGAGCTGTAAAAATTGATATGTCATTTTGTCACCTCTTACATGCGGAACACGCCGAATTTGGTTGGCTGGATGGGCGCATTCAGGGCTGCAGCCAGACTCAAGGCTAGTACTTCACGCGATTGTGCTGGATCAATCACACCATCATCCCATAAACGCGAAGACGCATAATAAGGATGGCCTTGGCGTTCGTACTGGTCACGAATCGGCTGTTTAAACTGGTCTTCTTCTTCAGCTGACCAAGTTCCGCCTTTTTGCTCAATCTGGTCACGTTTTAAGGTCGACAAGACGCTGGAGGCCTGTTCACCGCCCATCACTGAAATACGCGAGTTTGGCCAGGTCCACATAAAGCGTGGCGAGTAAGCGCGTCCACACATACCATAGTTGCCTGCACCAAAAGAACCGCCAATCACTAGAGTCAGTTTCGGTACATTGGCATTGGCGACGGCCATCACCAGCTTGGCACCATTTTTGGCAATGCCTTCATTTTCATACTGGCGGCCGACCATAAAGCCGGTAATGTTTTGCAGGAAAATTAGTGGAATATTGCGCTGGGTACACAGCTCAATAAAATGTGCGCCTTTTTGGGCTGACTCGGAAAATAGAATGCCATTATTGGCAATAATCCCGACCGGCATGCCATAGAGCTTGGCAAAACCGGTCACCAGGGTAGTGCCGAAACGTGCCTTGAACTCGTCAAAACGTGAGCCATCGACAATACGCGCTATCACTTCACGGATATCAAAAGGCTTGCGCGCGTCACTCGGCACAATGCCGTACAGTTCCGAACTGTCAAACAGCGGCGCTTCGATTTCATCTGCGGTCTTGTTTGGCTTTTTATTCAGGTTGGCCACGATGTTGCGGGCAATCGCAAGTGCATGTTCATCGTTTTCAGCCAGATGATCAGCCACGCCAGACAAACGGGTATGCACATCACCACCACCGAGATCCTCACTGGACACCACTTCACCAGTAGCTGCCTTAACTAGAGGAGGGCCGCCTAGGAAAATGGTGCCCTGATTGCGGACAATAATGGTTTCATCTGACATGGCAGGCACATAAGCACCGCCTGCAGTACAGCTGCCCATCACCACTGCAATTTGGGCGATACCTTGGCTCGACATACGTGCCTGATTGTAGAAAATACGGCCGAAGTGATCGCGGTCTGGAAATACTTCATCCTGTAAAGGCAAATATGCACCGCCTGAATCCACCAGATAAATACAAGTCAGATGGTTCTGTTCGGCAATTTCCTGGGCACGTAAATGCTTTTTCACTGTTAATGGATAATAAGTACCGCCTTTCACCGTAGCATCATTGGCGATGATCATGCAGGTCACACCGTTGACCTGACCAACACCAGCGACCACACCTGCGGCAGGAACATCATCCTGATACACCTGATAGGCAGCCAGCTGACCAATTTCCAGAAAAGCGGTTCCTGGATCGATCAGGTGATTAATCCGTTCACGGGGGAGTAATTTGCCACGGTCCAGATGTTTTTGACGGGCAGTTTCGCCACCACCCAAAGCAATTTTTTCAACTTTCTGTTTTAGGTCATCCACCAGTTGCCGCATGGCAGTCTGGTTGGTTTTAAACTCTTCACTACGTATATTGATTTTGCTCGATAACTGATTCATGACCAACATCCTTGTTTTATTCTAAGTGTTAAGGTTTAGGCTGTTTCGTTGAAAAGTTCACGGCCAATCAGCATGCGGCGGATTTCTGAAGTACCGGCGCCAATTTCATACAGTTTGGCATCACGCCATAAACGGCCGGCAGCAAATTCGTTGATATAACCGTTACCACCTAAAGTCTGAATGGTTTCTCCTGCCATCCAGGTCGCTTTTTCAGCAGCATATAAAATGGCACTGGCAGCATCTTTACGCAGGCTACGGCTATGCTCAGCTTTGTCACATTCAGCACCGACCGCATAAACCAGTGCCTTACAGGCTAGCCAGGTCGAATACATGTCGGCAATTTTGCCTTGCATTAACTGGAATTCGCCCAGCGCCTGACCAAACTGTTTACGGTCATGAATATATGGAATCACGGTATCCATACAGGCATCCATAATCCCCAGTGGGCCAGCACTCAATACAGCACGCTCATAGTCCAGACCACTCATCAAGACCTTGGTGCCATTACCGACGCCGCCCATGACGTTTTCTTTGGGTACTTCGACATTGTCAAAAAACAGCGGATAAGTGTTTGAACCGCGCATACCCAGTTTGTCCAAATGTGTGCCATGACTGAAACCTGGCATATTTTTTTCAACCAGAAAGGCGGTCATGCCTTTGGCGCCGGCCTGCAAATCGGTTTTGGCATAAACCACCAGGACATCAGCATCGCCACCATTGGTGATCCACATTTTTGAACCATTCAACAGGTAGTGATCGCCTTTGTCTTCTGCTTTCAGTTTCATGCTCACCACATCCGAGCCTGCATTCGGTTCAGACATTGCCAAGGCACCGACATATTCACCTGAAATCAGTTTAGGCAGATAACGCTGTTTCTGTTCTTCAGTACCATTTCGCTTAATTTGGTTTACACATAGGTTAGAATGTGCGCCA
This sequence comes from Acinetobacter sp. AR2-3, assembly GCF_001878775.1. Classification (NCBI taxonomy): domain Bacteria; kingdom Pseudomonadati; phylum Pseudomonadota; class Gammaproteobacteria; order Moraxellales; family Moraxellaceae; genus Acinetobacter; species Acinetobacter sp. AR2-3. The sequence continues at coordinate 36,013 of NZ_MJIQ01000023.1, read as the reverse complement.
TAGGACAGCCCAATGGATGCAGAAGCACGGGAAATTTCCTGCATGGCAATGATGTGCGCCAGATAACCAAAATTTGAACCGCCATATTCCTCACTGACTGTCAGCCCGAGCAGGCCCATCTCGCCAAATTTTTTCCAAAGGTGAGCAGGGAACTCGTTGTCACGGTCAACCTGTTGAGCAATCGGGGTAATTTCTTTGGCGCAAAATGCGGCCACTGAATCACGAAGCGCTATTAGAGTTTCATCCAAACCGAAATCCAAGCTTTGTAAATTCATTCTTCATCCATCCTGAGGTTATATTTGTTGTGTCCAAAAAAGCATTGTTGTTGTGCTTGTGGTTTTAACATACAACGAAAAAATAAAAAAGTGAATCTATATTCACAAAATGATTTACAATTCATTTTATCTTGTTGAGATTAATTTTATGAGTTATAAAAGATCATCATTGATGCAGGAACGAATGGAACAAAATCGCCTGTCGATTTTGGAATCTGCTCGTGAACTGATTATTCAAGGGGGCTTGAAGGAGGCATCGATTCAGGCGATTGCAGAACGCGCAGGCGTTTCTACAGGGCTGGTCTATCGATATTTCGAAAGCAAAAGCCAGATTTTAATTGAGGTTTTGTCGGCCGCGATTCAGCATGAAGTCGGAATTCTGAACCATATTGCCGAGTCAGATTTATCGCCAAAACTGAAATTGCAAAAATCTGTTACAACTTTTGTCAAGCGTGCCATGAATAGCCCCCAATTGGCGTATTCACTGATGTTCGAACCGGTTGATCCGGAAATGGAACATGAGCGTTTTCGCAGTAAGCAGCTGCTTAAGCAGAGCATTAAGGAAATTCTGGCCGAAGGCAAGGTCAATGGAAAATTCGAATTTGAAGATTTGAATACGGCAGCATTAGGTGTGGTTGGTGCCATGACCTTTGTCGTGATTGAACCTTTAAATCCGTCCCGAAATGTCATGTTTGATCAGAAGTATAAGGATCACTTTGTCAAACAGATTGCCGATTTTTGTGTCAACGCAGTACGTGGGCAGGAGGAAAATTTACAAGCATAAACACACAAAAAACCGGTACACAGACAAGGTCGTCGTGGTCATAAAACAATTAGTAAAGTTGAAAATCAGAATTACAAAGAATCAAGGAGATCGATTCAATGACACAAGTACGGTTAAGCTATGCCTATGGAACCAGCAGTCAGCCTTTGTTGGGCATGACGATTGGTGAAAAATTTGATCAGGCTTGCGAGCAGTATGCAGAACGTGATGCGGTAGTGAGTTTGCATCAGAACATACGCCTCAGTTACCGGCAGCTACAGGATCAGGTCAATGCCTTTGCCTGTCAGCTGCTGAAACTAGGTATGCAAAAAGGTGACCGTCTGGCAATCTGGTCGCCGAACTGTGTGGAATGGACCATTACCCAGTTTGCGGCCTTCAAGGCAGGCATTATTCTAGTGAACCTGAATCCGGCCTATAAAAGCAATGAGCTTGAATATGTGCTAAACAAGGTCTCCTGTAAGGGACTGGTGATTGCAGCGCAGTTTAAGACGACGGACTATCAGGAAATTCTGACTAAAATTGCACCTGAGCTGATGCAGACTGAAAGTAAATTCCTCAATGCAGAGCGCTTGCCGCATTTAAAGCATGTGATTGAAATTGATGATCAGCAGCATACCGGTATCCACCGTTTTCAGGATTTACTAAGCTCGCCAAGCGCCCAAGAGCTGGAACAACTGCAACAGATCTCCAGTGAATTGCAGTTCGATGAAACGATTAATATCCAGTTTACTTCGGGCACTACGGGCAATCCGAAAGGCACCATGCTGACCCATAATAATATTTTAAATAACGGGTACTTTGTCGGTGAAGCGATTCATTTAGGTCCAGAAGACAGCGTCTGTATTTCAGTTCCTTTATTTCACTGCTTTGGTATGGTGATGGGTAATCTGGCCTGTATTACGCATGGTTCTGCCATGATCTATCCATCAGCTGTATTTAATCCGCTAGAAACCCTGAAAGCCATCCAGCAGGAAAAATGTACCGCGGCTTATGGCGTACCAACTATGTTTATTGCGGTGCTGGAACATGAGCAGTTTGATGAATTTGACCTATCCAGCTTGCGTACCGGGATTATGGCGGGTAGTCCATGCCCGCAGGAAATTATGCAGCGCGTGATTGAACGTATGCATATGTCTGAAATCACGATTTGTTATGGCATGACTGAAACCGCACCCGTCAGTGCACAAAGCTCAACGGCAGACAGTGTCGAGCAACGTGTCAGTACGGTTGGCCGGGTACATCCGCATCTGGAAGTTAAAATTGTCGATGAAAATGGCAAGGTGGTTCCACGCGGCCAATTGGGTGAGCTGTGTGTACGTGGTTATTCAGTGATGCTCGGTTATTGGGAAGATCAGGATAAAACCCAGGAAGTGATTGATGCGGCGCGCTGGATGCATACCGGTGATATCGCTGAAATGGATGATGAAGGCTTTGTCAAAATCAAGGGCCGAATCAAGGACGTGGTGATTCGTGGAGGGGAAAACCTGTTCCCGAAAGAAATTGAAGATTTCCTTTATACCCATCCGGCTGTTTCAGATGTACAGGTGATTGGGGTGCCAGACCATAAATATGGTGAGGAACTTTGTGCCTGCATCATCCTGCATGAAAATGATCCTTGTACTGAAGAAACCATCCGTCAGTATTGTAAGGAGCATATTTCTCACAATAAAGTGCCGCGCTATGTGCGTTTCTTCCAGGAATTTCCAATGACGGCTTCAGGGAAGGCGCAGAAGTTCAAATTGCGTGAATTTATGCGTGAAGAGCTGAACTTGAAAGAGATTGCTTAAACTTTATTTTTTACGTTAGAACTAATCCTAAAGCTAACAATTAATAGCAACTCATCAGAGAGCCCGGCGACATGGATGTCGCCGTTTCACTGTATGGCAGGGATGCCATATCAGTGAAACAAAAGGGTTTGGTTACTTTGCCCCGTCAAAGTAACGAGAAACCTGCGCAATGGACGTTCAATATATCTAGCAGTTTGAGGTTGTACATTTAGCAAGATTCTAAAATGTCTGTAAATGAATTTACTGATCACGACGGTCTGGTAATAGAAATACATGAATGTACTGAACATCTAAAATCAGAGTAAAATATGGCAAAAAACTTTCACAGTGAAGTCGTGGTCGCCAGTTATGACGATCATATCCGTAAACTGATTCCCGGTTATGAACTGGTGCATCAGCAGATTGAAGCAATTCTCAGCACTGAACTCCCAGAAACCGCACATATATTAATAGTGGGTTGCGGAACAGGTTATGAATTGTCGTATTTATTAGAGCAACATCCAGACTGGACCTTTACTGCAATTGATCCATCAGCAGCCATGCTGAAACAGGCTAGTAAAAATCTGAATTCTATAGATCGACAAAGGGTGCAATTCATCCAAAGCACGATTCAAGATTTGAATCAGCCGGATACTTTCGATGCCGCATTGGCCATTCTGGTGGCTCATTTCATTCCAAATTCCGAAAAAAACGGATTTTTTCAGGCTATCCATCAGTGTCTTAAAACCAACGGTCTTGCATTGACCTATGACCTGATGCAACCCGAAGATCAGCAAAACATCAAAATTATGCAGAAACTAGCGCAACAGACAGGATTGAGCCTAGCGCAAAGTGAAAAAATGATTGAACGCTTGGAGCAGGATTTTCACTTGTTATCTGCACAAAATTTTACAGCACTTTTAACCAAAGTCGGATTTAAACATTGCAAGATTTATTGTCAAATCATGAATTATTATGGCTTTTTGATACGAAAATAAAGATCAAAGAACTTTTTGCAAATTCTAAAGTTTAAGAGAATATTCAGGGAAGTATTAAAACAATGTCGGCATATTACAGTTTTATTCAGCGCGAACAGCATGCAGATGGCAGTACCACGGCCTGTTATAGTTCTAATATTCATGCACAAGGTGCATGGAATCCGCATGAGCAGCATATGGCGCCAGCCACCGGTATTCTGTGTGTCGAACTGGAACAGTTTCAGCCACGTGCTGACATGCGTATTGGTCGGGTCGGGCTGGATATTTTTGGCCTGATAGCCTTTGGTGAATTTTCAATTACTACGCGCATGATCCGTCCAGGTAAAACCATCGAACTGGTTGAGGCTGAAATGTGTGCCAATGGCAAAACCTGCATTGTGGCACGTGCCTGGAGAATGCTAACTTCAGATACCAAGGCCATTGCTGGAGTGGAAGACTTTCCGATTGAAAGTCCAGAATATTTACCTGTTTGGGAGGGTATGCGTTGCTGGCCGGGTGGTTATATCCAGAGTATTGAAACTCGGGCACATGCCGACCATCGTGCAGGCAAGGGGATTGTCTGGCTGAGAAATTCGCTGGACATGGTGGAAGGACAGCTCACTACAGATTTTAGTCGTTTGCTCGGTATGGTTGATACGGCCAATGGCATCGTGCCACGTCAAGACCCGAATTCTGGTTGGGGATTTCCGAATCTGGACCTGCAGATTCATATGCACCGTCTGCCGCAGGGTAAATGGCTGGGACTGGAAGTGGTACAGCAATATGGTGAAGATGGTATCGGTTTAACCAGCGGAATCCTGCATGATGTTCATGGACCTTTTGGTCGAAGTGAACAGATTCTGACCCTGCGAAAGTTCTAAAGTCTATTCGAAACATCAAGGCTAATTGCCTCAATCTTTATTTATTGGCATGCTGTGCGTAATTTATCAGGAAGAACAGCAGATGCGGATCAGTATGATTGGGGCAGGGCGAGTGGCATATCATCTTGCCCTGGTATTGTCAGCACAACATGAGATCGTACAGATCTACAGTCGAACCCTAGAAAAAGCACAGCAACTGGCTGAGCAATTCAACGCTCAGGCAATCGCTCAGCCTGAACAGCTGGATCATGAGGTGGATCTGGTCATTATCGCGGTCAGTGATCAGTCGATTGTCAGCGTCATTGAAAAGATTCATCCGTATCTGCAGCAGAATCTGATCGTACATACCTCTGGCAGCACTCATCTCGATTTACTGAAAAATGTGCATGCGCGTGCAGGCGTATTTTATCCTTTACAGACCTTTAGTCTGGAACGCCAGATTAATTGGCAGCAGACGCCAGTGTTTATTGAAGCGGTGAATGAACAGGACCAAATCCTGTTATTAGAATTGGCAAATAGCCTAAGCAATCGTGTTTATACTTATAGTTCTAGTCAACGTCTCAGTTTGCATCTTGCAGCGGTATTTGCCTGTAACTTTGCCAATTATTGCTATGACATGGCCAAGCAGGTAGTGGATGCACAACAGGTCGATTTCAGTTTGCTGTATCCCTTAATACTGGAAACCGCCAATAAAGCCACTCAGAATGATCCTAAACAAATGCAGACCGGTCCAGCGATGCGTGGTGATCAGAATATTTTACATATGCATCAGCAGATGTTGGCCAATATGCAGCGGGAAGATTTGCAAAATGTCTATCAGTTGTTGAGCCAGCAAATCCTAGAACGTCATCGAAAATAAAAGAGCCGGATTTTTTAGTCTAAAATAAAATACTCAATTCTTTTTCCTCTTTAATTTTGGTGAAAAATGAAAAGAAAAAATAATAAAAAATGGAAATAGTATAAAGATGAAAATCTATTTTTCTTCTTAAGTGTTATTTCGGGTGCATTTGTCTTTATATAAGTGGATTGCAAAATTTTTCCCATAAAAAAGCGCTGATTAATCAGCGCTTTTTTGAATCTTGGATTAAGAAATTTTCTTGAAGATAAAATCATTAATCTTGTGGCCGGCTTCAATGCCGCGACGTTCAAACTTGGTTTGTGGACGCCATTCCGGACGAGGATAGCTATTGCCTTTGCCCGCCAGATTTTCCAGACGTGGACGTTCTTCCAATACTTCTATCATCCATTCCGCATACGGTTCCCAGTCCGTTGCAGCATGGAAAGTTCCGCCAAGCTCCAGCTTTTGCTCCACCAGCGGCATACGGTCATGCGAAACAAAGCGGCGTTTAAAATGACGTTTTTTCTGCCATGGATCAGGGAAGTATAACTGAACTGCATTAATACTATTGTCTGGCATTTCACGTAATACCTGAATTGCATCAGCATCCAGCACACGTAAGTTCGTTAGGCCTTCAATACCTGCTTCATACACGCACTGCGCAATTCCAGGTACATGGACTTCAATTCCGACAAAGTTACGTTCAGGATTAGCTTTGGCCATCAATACCAGTGAACGGCCCATACCAAAACCAATTTCTACAGTCAAAGGACGTTCAGGATGTTCAAAGTGCTGACGCAAATCACCGACTGGATATTCCAAAATTAAGTGACCATATTGTTCAAGCGCAGTACGTTGAGAGGTATTCAGCGGCATTGAGCGGCGCATAAACGTCACGATTTCACGGTGCTCGCTTAAGTTTTCCAGCTCCACGACTTGCTGGTCTAATTGATCGTTCGACATAACTTTGGCAAATCTAAAAATTCAGAATGCGGTATTTTAAGTCCTGAGCCGAGCAAGTCAAACTTTTCTCGGTATTTCTCCATAAAAATCGGCAAGATCTTCCAGATAAAATAAAAGAGCCAATTGAGGCTCTTTTATTAATCATCGTTCATCAGCTACTAAAACGGTCGATCAATCTACTGCTGGCTTCATTCAAACCATTCACCCTTACATCTATCCCTTGGGCTTTAAACTTCTGAATCACGTTATTCAGCATATTGACCGAAGTCACGTCCCAAATATGCGCATGGGTCAGATCCAGTTCGACATGCTCAAGCTTCTCTTTAAAATCAAAGAACTGATAGAACTTCTCTGAACTGCTAAAGAATATCTGTCCAGAAATAAAGTAGCTGCGTGAATGAGCCGAATTCAAATGCGTATAGACATGTACGGTTCTTTCCAGTTTATTAATAAAGAACAGGGCAGAGAGCAATACGCCGACAAATACACCAAGCGCCAGATTATGAGTGGCAAGCACGACAATAATCACGGCAATCATCACGGTATTAAATTCTAGCGGATGTTTGCTGAATTGCTTGATTGCTCCCCATTGAAAGGTGGTAAATGCCACCATAATCATGATCGCAACCAGAGCTGCCATTGGGATATAAGCCAGCCAGTCTTTCAAAAAAACCACGAGACACAGCAGAAACACGCCAGCGACCAGAGTCGATAAACGGGTACGTGCCCCTGAAGACACATTGATAATTGACTGGCCGATCATGGCACAACCGGCCATCCCGCCCATAAAGCCGCTGACAATATTGGCCATACCCTGACCACGACATTCCTGATGACGGTCACCTTCAGTTCCGGTCACTTCATCAATGACTGTAGTGGTCATCATGCTTTCCAGCAAACCGACAGTCGCCAAGGTAAAGGAATAAGGCAGGATAATTTGCAAGGTTTCCAGATTGAGTGGAATTTCTGGAATCAGGAATACTGGCAAAGTATCCGGGAATTGTCCAAGATCGCTCACGGTACGCATATCTGCACTTAACAACAGCGCCAACCCGCTTAATACGATAATACAGATTAAAGGTGAGGGAATGGCTTTGCCAATTTTCGGGATATACGGAAACAGATAAATAATTGCCAGACCAATCGCAATAAACAGATAACCGGTGCTATCCATCCGGTTAATTTCCGGGATTTGTGCCACAAATATCAGGATCGCCAAGGCATTCAAAAATCCGTATACCACCGCCTGCGATACAAAACGCATTAATTTAGCGACTTTAAAATACCCCGCAATGACCTGAATGATACCGGTCAGAATTGTGGCAGCCAGCAGATATTGCAGACCATGTTCTTTTACCAAGGTAATCATCAAAAGCGCCATTGCGCCTGTAGCAGCAGAGATCATGGCGGGACGTCCGCCAAAAAAGGTAATGGATACTGCAATGCAGAAAGAAGCATATAAACCGACTTGCGGATCGACGCCGGCAATGGCAGAGAAGGCAATTGATTCAGGAATCAGGGCAAGTCCCACCACCAGACCTGCCAGTACATCTGTGCGGATATTAGAAAACCATTCTTCTTTTTTCAGGCTAATCACGAAATATCATCTATATTTTGAAAACCTGTGTATGTTAAACAGATAGAGATAAAAATCTACACAAGATTGACTTGCAAAAGCCCGGAATATCCTGAATATTGAATGAGTAACTGCCCCAAAATGACAGTTACGCTTTTTTGCAATTTACAGGTTTGATCACTTGAAAGTTTGTCAGAAGCGATTTAAAACATTGAGAAGTGTATAACAAGGATCAGAAATGAAGCTTTACTATTCGCCAGGTGCCTGCTCACTGGCAGCACATATTATTTTAAATGAAATTAATGTCGATTTTGATTTGGAACGTGTTGATTTAAAAACACATAAAACAGAAAAAGGTACGGATTATTACGAAGTTAATCCTAAAGGCTATGTACCAGCGTTAGAAATTAACCCTGGTCTGATCCTGACAGAAAATGTTGCAATTCTACCGTTTCTTGCTCAACACGATCCAAAACAAGATTTGATTCCACCATCGGGCATGGGACGTGCCAAAGTGCTGGAATGGTTAGGTTATCTGAACTCTGAACTACATGATGCCTATGCGGTGTTCTTCGGTGGCAAGTTATCCGACGATGAAAAGAAAAAAGCCTATGCGGAGATTGATCGTCTATTGAGTTATATCGATAAAGCTATCGGTGAATCGGACAATGATTATCTGGTGGATGATAACTTTGGCCCTGCGGATGCTTATCTGTTTGTCTTGACCAACTGGTCGAACCAGATTGAGCATGATCTGAGTCCATATAAAAATATTATTCATATCCGTAATAAGGTAGCAGAACGTCAGTCTGTACAGATTGCCATGCGTGATGAAGGTCTGATTCCTTAATTACTGGAAAAAATAAAGGACTCAATTGAGTCCTTTATTTTTGTTCATGAAAATTTATTTAAAGAAATAGCCGGTTTCCGGTGAGCTGGCATTGGCCATACGCTTGCGCGGCATACGGCCTGCAAGAAAAGCTTCTCGGCCTGCTTCAACGGCTTTTTTCATCGCAGATGCCATCAAGACCGGATTTTGCGCTGCCGCAATCGCTGTATTCATGAGTACGCCGTCACAGCCCAGTTCCATCGCAATCGCAGCATCACTGGCTGTACCGACACCGGCATCGACCAGAACCGGGACTTTGGCATTTTCCTTGATGATTGACAGGGTATGTGGATTCAGAATGCCCAGACCAGAACCAATCAGGCTACCCAATGGCATAATCGCAACACAGCCCATGCTTTCCAGCTCTTGCGCCACGATCGGATCATCCGAGGTATAAACCATGATCTCAAAGCCATCGTCAATCAAGGTGCGCGCAGCTTTCAGTGTTTCGGTTACGTTTGGATAAAGTGTCTTTTCATCACCCAAAACTTCAAGTTTGACCAGATTGTGGCCATCGAGCAACTCACGCGCCAGCATACAGGTGCGGACGGCACTATTGGCATCGAAGCAACCTGCGGTATTCGGCAAAATGGTATATTTTTCCGGAGGAATGACTGACAGCAGGTTCGGCTGGTCAGGATCTTGGCCAATATTGACACGGCGAATAGCGACAGTGACAATCTCTGCACCACTGGTTTCAATGGCCTGCTGAGTTTCATTTAAATCTTTGTATTTGCCCGTGCCTACCAAAAGGCGTGAATGGAATTGGCGTGAACCAATCTGTAATAAATCTTGCATAATTGTCCCGAGTATTAGCCGCCACCGACCGCGTGAATAATTTCTATTTTGTCTGTATCGCAAATTGGCGTATCGCCCAATCTGCTTTTAGGAATAATCATTTCGTTGACTTCAACTGCAAAACGCTTACCCTCAAGCGCCATACTCTGAATCAGTTCCAGCAGATTCTTGCAGTGAGTTTCGTGTTGTTCGCCATTGATGTAAATCATCATTCTAGCAACCCTCCATGATTAAGTGTTGTTCAGACTTATCTGGCGTATTTTAAAGCATTCCAGGCCAGAATTAACCATCCGGCAATCATTAAAGCGCCGCCAATAGGTGTAATCACCCCTAAACCGCGGGGTAATCCTAAGGCCATGATATACAGTGAGCCAGAAAACAGTAAAATACCAACCTGAATCAGTCCGAAGCTCCACTGAATCGGTAGTGCAGGAATGACTTTCGCGAGCAGAGAAAGAATCAGTAGTCCTAAGGCATGATAGAAAAAATAATCTGTTGCCGTTTGCCACCAGCCGAGCTGTGCTTCAGTTGCTCGCGCTTTTAAACCATGTGCACCAAAAGCACCGAGCATAACTGCAAATGCCAAATTAAGTGCTGAAATCGCAATCCACATTTGAATTGATCTTCCTGATAAAGTTTGCGCTCAACCTTAGCATAAATTCAAAATGCGGACATAAAAAAGCCTTCCTGAAGGAAGACTTTTTAAAAATAAATCAATAACAGAATTTGGTGTTAATTGGATGACATTGCTACTTTAATTTTTTCCATGGCATTTTTTTCCAGCTGACGAATACGTTCCGCAGAAACATTATATTCGGCTGCAAGCTCGTGCAGGGTCGATTTCTCGTCGTCTAACCAACGGCGTTGCAGAATATTCCGTGAACGATCATCTAGCTGATCCATGGCTTCGTGCAGGGCAGAGGTGCTTTGCTCCTCATAGTCTTCATTTTCAATCAGACGGGCCGGGTCATAACGGTTATCTTCAAGATATAAAGCGGGTGCCACATGGGTGGAACCTTCATCATCGTCATCGCTTGATGCATCAAAAGCCGCATCATACGCCGTCAGACGGCCTTCCATTTCCAGTACTTGTTCTGGTGTGACATTTAAATCATTGGCAATAGACTGTGCTTCTGCGAGCGTCAACTTTTTCGATGATTTCTTCAGGCTGCGCAGATTAAAGAACAGTTTACGTTGCGCTTTAGTGGTGGCGATTTTCACAATACGCCAGTTACGGATCACATATTCGTGAATTTCCGCCTTGATCCAGTGCACGGCAAATGACACCAGACGTACGCCCATATTCGGGTCAAAACGTTTTACAGCTTTCATCAGGCCCAGGTTGCCTTCCTGAATCAGGTCGCCTTGTGGCAAACCATAACCTGCATAACTACGCGCAATATGTACTACAAAACGCAAATGCGACATGACCAGCATTTTCGCTGCATCTAAATCTTGGTCATAATAATAGCGTTCAGCCAACTCTTTTTCTTGTTCGGCCGTTAAAATCGGAATCTGATTGACAGTGCTGATATAAGCACCGAGGTTGACACCTGGCGCCGATAATGACAGGGGCATTAACTGATTGCGGCTGTCACTCATGTGTTCTCCTTGAAGTGCGGGATAACCCTAAACTAGGTTTTATCTTAATCCAATCTCTCCGCAAATAATGGATATTTGGGTAGAGAAATGTAAAAAAGTATACGAAAGTGAAGATCAACAGTTTAATTGAAAATTTTTAAGATTCAATTAAGTAGTGAAACTCTGTATCAGAAATTTTTTTAAATTCAAGCTTGAGCTGATGCAGCTGACAATAGCGGCTGACATCTGTCTGGCTATGCGGATCAGATGATGTCAGCAGGAATGTTTTCTGATTTCCGGCCTTTAGTGCGCGCTTTAACATTAATAGCGGCATCGGGCACGGTTTTCCCATAGCGTCTATAAGGCTGAATTGCGCTGGATATTCGGACATTGCGGTTTTATTTAGATAGCAGAAAAGGCTATAAATAGTAGCAAATATGATGCCAGAACCAAACTGGTTTCAGAAAAAGAAGATCTAAATGACTTTATAAAGTCTTTTGACAATTTTCATGAAAAAAATAACTAAATCAAACAGAACATGCTAAAAAAAATCTATTAATTGTGATAAACCCATGTTAAGCTCGTTGCGTATTTGGGACTTTGAATAAACAAAGTGATTGTTTTTCACCCTATTACATAAATGGATGTAACCGGGATTTTGTTGATAGTTTTACAGAATGATTACAAGCTTAAAAATAATATTTTCAAACTTGTTTGCTCTGCTGTTTGCAACACCGGGTGGTCCTTCTTTTAGTTTCAATGAGGATTAACTTATGACAGCTGCTCGCGAACAAGGCGTAGTTAAGTGGTTTAACGATACTAAAGGCTTCGGCTTTATTCAACGTAATGGCGGCGATGACGTATTCGTTCATTTCCGTGCTATCCAAGGTGACGGTCACCGTTCACTTCGTGACGGCCAACGTGTTGAATTCAGTGTTGTTAAAGGCCAAAAAGGCTTTCAAGCTGAAGAAGTTCAACCATTAGACTAATCTTCGGATTAAGCTAAAAAGAAAACGCTCCAATATAACTTGGGGCGTTTTTTGTTTATACTATCCCTATCTTAGTGATTACCCAATTAGAGCACCGCTTTATGTCATCTGGTTTTGAAACCTTAAATTTACATCCCAATCTAAAAAAAGCGATTGATGCTTTAGGCTTTACCACCATGACGCCTATCCAGCAGAAGGTTTTGAAATTCACGCTGGCAGGACATGATGCAATTGGCCGTGCACAGACTGGTACAGGTAAAACTGCGGCCTTTTTAATTAGTATCATGAACGATCTGTTAAATAATCCGATTCAGGAACAACGTTATCGTGGTGAGCCGCGCGCGCTGATTCTGGCACCGACCCGTGAACTGGCATTGCAAATTGAAAGCGATGCACAGCACCTGGCGAAATATGCGGGTTTGCATGTGGTGACCTTGCTGGGTGGTGTGGATTTTGACAAGCAAAAGAACCAGCTTAATAAAGCGCCTGTCGATATTATGGTGGCTACACCAGGTCGTCTGATTGATTTTGTAGAACAAAAAGAAGTCTGGCTAGATCAGATTGAATTTTTAGTCATTGATGAAGCAGACCGTCTACTGGATATGGGTTTCATTCCATCGGTTAAACGGATTGTACGTTTCTCGCCGCGTAAAGAGCAGCGTCAGACTTTAATGTTCTCTGCAACATTTAGCTATGATGTGTTGAATCTTGCGCAGCAATGGCTGTTTGAACCGGTTACGGTTGAAATTGAGCCAGAAAAGAAAACCAATGCTGATGTCGAGCAACGGGTTTATATGGTGGCAAAATCAGATAAATATAAATTGTTGCAAGAAATTCTGCGTGATGAGCCGATTGAGAAAGTCATGATTTTTGCTAACCGTCGGGATCAGGTACGCAAACTTTATGATCATTTAAAACGGGATGGTTATAAGGTGGTGATGTTGTCTGGTGAAATCGCGCAAGATAAACGCACGAAAATGTTAGATCAATTTAAAAATGGTCAGCATAATATTATGATTGCGACGGATGTGGCAGGACGTGGTATTCATGTAGATAACGTATCCCATGTGGTGAACTTTACCTTGCCAGAACAGTCAGATGATTATGTACATCGTATTGGTCGTACAGGCCGTGCCGGTGCGCAAGGTGTAAGTATCAGTTTCTTGTCCGAAGATGATGCGTTCTATCTTCCGGAAATTGAAAAAGCCATTGGGCAAAAATTGCCTTTGACCCGCCTGGAAGGTTATTGTTAATCCAGATCATAGAAAAACCGCTCTTGAAGAGCGGTTTTTTATTGCGCTATGGTTTGGCTTATTTGGCCTGACAGCGGAATGTAAGCACCGTCTGATAGTCGTCATTCTGGTTTAAACCAGTATTGGTACCTGCGATATTGCCAAGGACAGTAGCTGCTGCCTGAATCATCTGACCTGTTTGTTCATCGACCACGCCTTTTAAAGCGCCGTTATAAGCTGTCTTTTCATCTACAATAATTGGGGTTGATCGAGAGCCACAGGCTTTATTGGCCGCAGTAATCGCGTTGTTTTTCGAAGTCAGTTGATTTTTACCTAATCCGGTCACTTCATACTGGTTATTTTCCTTTTGCACTGCCAATGCAGTCGGGTTTGAGGCACAGGCAGTAAGCAGTAATGCGGAAATAGCTAATCCGCTGAAAGCGATTGTTTTTTTCATCATGAAATCTCAAGTAAATACGATGCTGAATATTTCAACACAGCAAGCAGCGCAGATTTTGTAGCTGTTGTATAGGTTTGGCAATTTTTGGTATAGCTCTATGTGAGTTAGGTGAAAAATAGAGCAGCACAGGATTGAAAAACCAAGCAACTTTATCTTCAAATTGTGATGAGCGTGCTGAATCGCTATGAAGTTTCTAGCGTATTTTTCTTTGAATATGTTAATCTTGAGTATGGTTTTTTAAGTGTAGATATACAAGGCAATGACGGAATCTGCGATTGACATCGTTCATCAAAATATTCACCAACGGCAATCGATTGGTCATCTGCTGGCACCCGCACCCAATGCAGAACAACTGGAAAGAGCCTTTCAAGCGGCATTAACTGCACCCGATCATCATCGGCTCAAGCCGACCACATTTGTGGTGGTTCCAGATAATCAGCGTGAAGCTTTTGGAGGGTTGCTGTCGCAGGCGCTCGTCGATTTGGGTGAAACTGAAACAGCGCAGATTGAGCGGGTCAAGAATCATCCATTTCGTGCGCCTTTATTGGTGCTTGCCTTAACGCGTTTGCAGGATCATCCTAAAGTTCCGCATTTTGAACAAATCCTTAGTTCAGGCGCAGCCATTCAGAATTTTCTGTTGTCACTTCAGGTTCAGGGTTTCTCGACCATGTGGCGTAGCGGTGCTGTAGTCGAGTCTGGCCTGTTTAAGCAGGCATTGGGAATTTCAAAAGATGATCTGGTCTCAGGTATTATTTATATTGGCACTGCAGCAAAAGCAATTCCAGCACGCGCAGAGATTCAAACCGGTGATTTTGTCAGTTATTGGAACCAGAACAGCTAGTTTGCAGGGTATAACAGGATATTAAAAAATAAGATGTCAGAATTAAATTTCTCAAAACTGGTAGAACCGGTTGCAGTTGATCATAAGACAGCTTTAAGAGTCACGGTATTGGGTGGGGGCAGCTTCGGTACTGCAATGGCCAATACTGCAGTGCGTAATGGTTGCAATACCATGATCTGGATTCGTGATGAAGCAGTTGCGGCAGATATTAATGTCACGCATATCAATAAACGCTATTTGCCAGATTTTAAGTTAGAAGAAAATCTGCTAGCGGTGTCAGATCTGGAACAGGCTGTGCGTGATCGCGATATTATTTTAGTCGCTATTCCGAGTCATTCCTTTCGGGATGTCTTGCAGCAAATCAAACCTTTTATTACGTCGCAAGCCGTGATCTCGCTGACCAAGGGTATTGAAGCCAAAACCTTTAGTTTCATGAGCGATATTATTCGTGAAGTGTTGCCTGAAGTGCCTTATGGTGTGTTATCAGGACCGAATCTGGCCAAAGAAATTGTGGCAGGACAGCCAGCAGGAACCGTGATTGCCAGCCAGTCCGAGCTGGTGCGTTATGCCGTACAACAAGCCTTACATAGTGCCTTGTTCCGCGTATTCGCCAGTGATGATGTGCATGGGGTAGAACTTGGGGGCGCATTAAAAAATATTTATGCTGTCGCGATGGGTATGGCCGCTGCGTATAACGTGGGTGAAAATACCAAGAGTATGATCCTGACTCGTGCCTTGGCTGAAATGAGCCGTTTTGCAGTAAAACTCGGTGCCAATCCGCTGACCTTTCTTGGGCTTTCAGGTGTGGGTGATTTGTTCGCAACCTGTAGCAGTCCGCTCAGCCGTAATTATCAGGTGGGTTATGCACTTGGCAAAGGTAAAACCTTGGAGCAGGCAACGACTGAATTGGGGCAAACGGCAGAAGGGATTAATACCATTGTGCAGGTCAAGGCACGTTCGGAAGAGCTCGATGTATATATGCCGATTACCTCGGCCTTGTATGATGTGATTTTTGAAGGTGCGCCACCACTCAATATTGCCTTGTCATTGATGAAAAACGGTCATCGAAGTGATGTTGAATTTGTCTTGCCACATCATCAAGTCTGATCTATAACACAGGGACTGTCTGCGAATTGTCATATTCGCTGCTTATCATGCAGGCAAAAGAATATAAGGAAATCAAATGCAACTGACTTTAGTTCGACATGGCGAGGCCGCGCCACCGATCAATGGTAATGACACCAAGCGACCTTTAACGGAGCGTGGTCATCAACAGGCTGAACAAACTGCGCAGTTCTTAAAGGATCTGATTAAGCCTGAAGTGTTTGTGGTCAGTCCGTTGTTGCGAGCGCAGGAAACTCTGGCACATTTGCAGCAGTATTTTAAAGATGTGCCGGTGGTGATCTGTAATACGATCAAACCGGATGATGATGCCAAAGTCGCAGTGGAATGGTTATCGCAACTGCCTTATGAGTCGATTGTAGTGGTGTGTCATATGAATGTGGTGGCCCATATGTCTTCCATTCTGCTGGCTGAATCTTTTCATCCCTATGCATTGGCAGAAGCACGTATTTATGATCAGGCGGTGATTGCCCCGGGCTTATCCACACAGATTAAAAGTTTTATTCCTACACTATAAAAAATTAATTAAAATGGCAGAACACAATTGATGTTGTATTTATGGATGCCAGAAGCCAATGGGGTTTGGCAATGGTCAACTGGGGAATTCTGGAACACTGCGGACACACTTGAGCAGCTGATTCAGGATATACAGGCTCATCATGGCGAAGAGGCGGTAGTATTTTTCCCGAGCCGTCATGTGCAAATTTTGCAGCAGACCTTGCCCAAGAGCCAATATAAGAAAATGGGCAATGATGGCATTAAATATTTGCTCGAAGAATACGTGGTGCTGCCGGTAGATGCTATGAAAGTGCTACATCATTTTCAGCAGCCGGATCAGATCAGCATTATGGGGATTGCGAATTCTACGCTTGAGACCTTGCAACATGCTTTAAGCCTGATCCCAGTCAAGCTGGCAGCTTTGTTACCGGACTTTTTGGTGCTGCCGGTTCCTGATGCCAATCAGCGTGTGATTGCGCAAATCGGTGGACGTTTGCTGGTGCGCGAGTCGGAATATATCGGCCAGTCGCTGGATGATCTAAGCCTTTATCTGGATTATCAGCCCAAGGATCTCAGCTATAAGGTGAGCAATCTGAATCAGGAGCAGTTGCGTAGTCTTGAAGCACTGGTCACTCAGGAGCAACTGGAGTCTTTCCAGTATGGAATTCCTGTACTGAAAAAACCGAAACAGCATCCGTTTAATGTCTTGCCTAAAGCAAAATCCAATGGCGCTATTTCCGGCTACTGGAAAGCCTGCGCGGCGGTTTTTCTGGGTATTTTAGTATTGCAGTTTAGTTATGATGCTGTGCGCTGGTATAAATATAAGAAAGTGGCGAATCAGACCGCCGCGCAAGCCATCGACCAGTTTAAATACTGGTTTGGACAAAATTATCCGGTCACTGAGCAGAATATCAAAAGTCAGTTTGAAGGGCAGTTGCGTCAAAGCCAGATTGCAGATACGCATGCATTGCAGCTGATTAGTCGGGTGGGGCCAGTCTTGATGCAAAATCAGATTGTGGCACAACGGGTGAATTATGATGCTTCTGTGTTAAGTATGGAGCTTAAAGCCAATTCATCAGAAACGTTAAATGCACTGACCACACAATTAAGCCAGCAAGGCTTTAAGGTGGAGCTGGGGAATATTCAGGCCAGCGGAACAGCTGCGATCGGACTGGTGAGGATTCAATAATGAAAGGCATTGAAGCGCTACAAAATCGTATGGATCAGTCTTTTGAAAAACTGAGTGATTATCTGGACAGCTTGTCGGTACGTGAACGGGTAATGGTGATTTTTACCACTGTTTTTGTGATTGTGGCGGCAGTCGGTTCTGCACTCTGGTATATGCATCAGGCGGCAGATACCCAGCAAAAACGCTTAAATCAGCTGAAAGATACCATTGTTTGGATGCAAAGTAATGCAGTAACCATGAAACCGGCTGGGGACACCCAACTGGATGCAGCGGAGAAAGTACAGCGAGTCGCACAGCAGCAAGGATTGTCGGTGGCTTCCCAGCAAATGGAAGGAAAAATTCAATTGGCGGTCATGCATGAAAATTATGCAGTACTGGCAAATTTCCTGACTCAGCTGGCACAAATGGGGCTAAGTATCGAGAAAATGGAACTAAATAATGAGGCGGGACAGATTAAATTAACGGCGACCATACAATAAACGGTAAAAATAAAGATTTGCAAAGCATGGTTTTTAAGTCAGCCTATGCCTATAATATGCCGACTTAAAAAGCAGTAGACTTTTCTGGATATGTTGTATTCTCTAGCCCGCCCTTTGTTGTTTTCTTTAGCACCAGAGCGTGCACATGAGCTGACATTATCACTATTGAAATCATCCCATAAAATGGGCTTGATGCGTCAAAACGTTGCTGCGAAACCTGTGACCTGTATGGGAATCGAATTTCCCAATCCGGTAGGTCTTGCGGCAGGTTTGGACAAAAATGGTGCCTATATTGACGCCCTTGCCGGTCAAGGTTTTGGTTTTATTGAAATTGGTACCATTACCCCGCGACCGCAAGCCGGCAATCCTCATCCGCGTTTATTCCGTTTACCACAGGCCAAAGCCATTATTAACCGTATGGGCTTTAATAATGATGGCGTGGATCAGCTGGTTGAAAATGTCAAAGCTGCCAAATTTAAAGGCATTCTCGGTATTAATATCGGTAAAAACGCTGATACTCCGGTAGAAAAAGCAGTAGATGATTACCTCATCTGTTTAGAAAAAGTCTATAATTATGCTTCTTATATTACCGTCAATATTTCTTCTCCCAATACCAAAAACCTGCGCAGCCTGCAAAGTGGTGATGCACTCACCGAACTGCTGGAAACATTGAAGAAGCGTCAGCTTGAATTGGCTCAGGAATACCAGCATTATGTACCTTTGGTACTGAAAGTGGCGCCTGATCTGGATAACAGCGATATTGCCTTTATTGCCAAACAGTTATTGCAATTCAAGATCGATGGTCTGATCGTGACCAATACCACACTGTCACGTGAAGGGGTAGAGGGTCTGGAGCATGCAGAGGAAGCGGGCGGTTTGTCTGGCGCGCCAGTATTTGAGAAAAGTACCGCATGTCTGGCTGCATTTGCTGCGGTATTAAAAGGACAAATTCCATTGATTGGTGTGGGTGGTATTCTTTCAGGTGCAGATGCTGTTGCCAAGAAACAGGCAGGCGCCAGCCTTGTACAGGTTTATAGTGGCCTCATCTATACTGGACCTAAACTTGTAAAAGATTGTGTAGACGCACTTTAAATCCTATGAATGTCATTGATATCTTTCTACTGATTATCTTGCTCATTGGAGGGCTCAACGGTTTGCGTCAAGGATTTATTAAAGCCTTTGCGAACTTAGTGGGATGGATCTTTGCCCTGATTGTTGCGGCAAAATATTCAACGCTACTTGCGCCGTCTATGGTTGCTCTGAGTACAGATCCAGTTGTACAAAAGATTGCGGCCTTCGCCTTTATCGTCCTGCTGATTGTAGTTCTGACCTGGATCGTTACTGCACTGTTGAACCGTATTTTAAAGAGTCTTAAACTGGGTCCTCTCAACCGTCTGGCTGGTGGTGTCTTTGGTAGCCTGAAAGGTTTGCTGATTGTTCTGATTACCATGCAGGGGATTGGTCCGTGGGTAGAAAGCTCGCCGCACTGGAAACAGTCCAAGTTTATTCAAGCCTTATTGCCTTATGCGCCTTGGGCGACTCAAATGTCGAAAGAAGCCGCGAATGGCGCACTACAACATATCAAGCCTGAAGGGGCATCGAAACCTTCAGCTTCATCATCTGAAACATCGTCCAAGTCTGGAGTTGCAGATGAGTCTACAAATAATCCTTTTTATTAATCCTAGCTTGTCTGCGAGGTTGCTATGTGTGGAGTAGTTGGTATAGCTGGTAAATCACCCGTTAACCAAATGTTGTTTGATGCATTAACGATGTTACAACATCGTGGACAAGATGCAGCTGGGATCGTGACATGTGATGAAGGACGTTTATTCCTGCGCAAAGACAATGGTATGGTGCGTGATGTATTCCATACCCGTCATATGCGTGCTTTGAAAGGAAATTACGGTATTGGTCATGTGCGTTATCCAACAGCCGGTTCATCGAGCAGTGCTGAAGCACAGCCGTTTTATGTGAACTCGCCGTACGGGATTACCTTGGCACATAATGGTAACCTGACCAATGCTGAAGAAATTCATGATGACCTGTTCAAAACTGACTTGCGTCATATGAACACTGATTCTGATTCAGAAGTCCTGTTAAACGTGTTTGCGCATGAACTGCAAAAACATGGCAAACTGGTGCCAACGTCGGAAGATATTTTCCATGCGGTAACACGTGTGCATGAGCGTTGCAAAGGTGCTTATGGCGTGGTGGCGATGATTACCGGTCAGGGTCTGGTGGGCTTCCGTGATCCAAATGGTATTCGTCCATTGATCTACGGTTCACGTGAAACTGAACAGGGTATGGAATATATTATTGCTTCTGAATCTGTTGCGATTACTGCGCTGGGCTTTAAAGTTGAGCGTGATATTCTGCCAGGTGAAGCGGTATTTATTGATTTAGAAGGTAATTTCTTTACCAAGCAATGTGCCGTAAATGCCGAATATCGTCCTTGTATTTTTGAATACGTTTATTTTGCCCGTCCAGATGCCATTATTGATGGAATCTCGGTGTATAAAGCACGTTTAAAAATGGGTGAGAAACTGGCGCAAAAAATTCTGCGTGAGTGGGGTGAAGAGCATGATATTGATGTGGTGATTCCGATTCCGGATACTTCACGTACTTCAGCGCTAGAACTTGCCAATATGCTGGGTGTGAAATTCCGTGAAGGTTTCATGAAAAACCGCTATATCGGCCGTACCTTTATTATGCCGGGACAGCAGCTGCGTAAAAAATCGGTACGTCAGAAACTCAACCCGGTTGAGCTTGAGTTTAAAGGTAAAAACGTACTGTTGGTGGATGACTCGATTGTCCGTGGTACGACCTGTAATGAAATTATCCAGATGGCTCGTGATTCTGGCGCGAAAAAAGTATTCTTTGCGTCTGCAGCACCGATGGTGAAATATCCAAACGTTTACGGTATTGATATGCCGGCGAAATCTGAGCTGATTGCATCGGGACGTAGCGTAGAAGAAATCCGTGAAATTATTGGTGCTGACCGTCTGATTTTCCAGGATCTGGAAGATTTGAAAGATGCGGTAAGAACCACCAAAGTACCGGATGTCAAAGACTTTGATTGTTCAGTCTTTGATGGCATCTATGTTTCGGGCGGTATTGATGCGCAATATCTGGATGATCTTCAGCAAAAACGTAGTGACAGTGCCATGAAAGAAAGCAATTATATTGATGTCAATATTGATGCAGCTTCAGTGGATTTGACTGGCGTACGCGAAGTCTAAGTAGTTAAAATCATCATGAAAAAGCGGGAATTTCCCGCTTTTTTGTTTTATGATGAGCCCATTGAAAATCATCATTTTAGGATTCTGCATTGCGAAACGTAGGATACGATTTTATAAAAAACAAAAATATAGTACTGCCTGTAAGTTTTTGCCTGATTGCAATTCTGTTGACTATTTTTATTATTAATACCGTTGTTGGTCTCTTTGTTTTTTATACTGATCCTAGCCAGTCAATCTTCTGGCATGCGCTGAGTCCTTACCTGATTGCTTTGTTGTTATGTGCCATGATGATCTCGGTCATCTACGAGTTTTATATTTTTCGGAATGGTGGTTATTCACTGGCGAAGCAGTTGGGTGCGCGTCGGTTGAGTCCGATGGACAGTATTCCAGAAGAAAGTGCTGCACTGCACATTAACCAGCAACTGGCAGAGACTTTTCTGATTGAAGTTCCGGCGGTGTATGTGCTGCCCGATGAAGTTGGTGTTAATGCACTGACGGCGGGATTTAGTCCGCGGGATACCGCGATTATTCTGACTTGGGGTGCGATACAAACACTCGATAAAGTCGAGCTGTATGGCTTACTCAGCCATGAATTCAATAAAATCCTCTCTGGTGAGGCTGCGGAAAATACCCGTTTGAAAATTCTGTATAGCAGTTTAACTACGTTTAGTCAGTGTGGCAGTAAGATTGCCAAGTCTGGTTTTTATCGAGCGGGTAGTCCGCGTGAAAACAAGTTCGAAACCTTCTATGTGGCAGTTGGTGCGGTGATCTGGCTGATTGGTAGTTTGGGCGTTTTGATTTCCCGTTTTATTAAATATATTTCGTTGGGTGGTCGAACCTATAAAAATGATCAGAAAACTCGTCGCCTGATTCAAAATGATGCCAATATCCAGACTTTACTCAGAATCCATGTGCATCATTCCGGATCCCAGATTTATAGTGAATATGCTGAATCCATTTCACATATGTGCTTTGCCAATTCTTTGAGCCCGCAAAACTGGCTGAATATTCATCCCAATATCAATCAGCGGATTTATGAATTAAATCCTGCCTTGATTCAGGACTTACAGCTTGAGAATCTGAAAAAACTCAAAAATCAGCCTTTGTTTAGTTTGTTCCGTTCTTTGGAAGAAGTGGTGCCTGAAACTGCAATGAGCTGGAGTTCGCCACAGCCTTTGCCATTATTACGGCTGTCTCCGATCAGTTTTGCGATTAAAGATGCGATCAAGCCGCTGAATCCGGAACTTCGGCTCAAGATGCCACGTCCGGAACTGATTGAGCGTGCATTACAAACGGCAACCGGCTCTCGTGAAGTGATGGTCGCCATTTTAATGATTCGTCAATATCGTGAATTTATTCCGACTGAGGCTGAAGTTAGTCGTGCAATTGTAGATTCATTGCTCAATCTCGATGGGCGTGTGCATATTTCGATTTTCCAGCAAGCCTGCAAGAATATCGGCGGCATGCCGACAACTGTCGCACGGCAGTTTTTGATGAAGCTGGCACGGATTATTCAGGAAGATGGCGAAATTGGCCTGCTGGATGCGTTATTACTGGAATGTGTGAAATATGAGTTAAATCTGCTTCCTGCACATACTCCTACAGCACTCGAAGAAGTCAAGCCACAGATTGTGCGTTTGATTGACGCCTTGCTGCATGTACAGCAGATTAATAGCGGCAACCAGCTTGAGGTGCGGGAGCGGATTTTAAACCGGATTCTGACCGCTCAGGAACTGGACTTATACAATGAAATTTCTGATGAGCCGATTGATCTTGCAGAAATTCTGAATGATATTGCGGGGCTGTTATTACGTGATCGTCTCAGTATTTTAGGTATTGCAGAAGCCTGTTTGTGGAGTGATCGTATCGTGACACAGGATGAGTTGGACGTGATGGAGCTGTTGTATTGGCGCTTGGGTTTTGAGGCAGAACAGGTCGTTCAGCAAATGTTAAAGAAGAACAGTTTAACCATTCTGTAGAAAATAAATGACAACGCGCAGCTTTAGCCGGAATCTGTTATAACAGCAGAAATGGTTTGATGGTGTATTAAAAGCACGGTTTTTAGCAGACAGCTAAACTTTGTACTAGAATCCATCAGGATAAAAAAGAAAAGCTGAAAAAGTTCGGCAAAGCACAGGCAATCCGGCTAAAATGTTCAGCCTGAAATTGGTGATGATGAAAAGATGATTGGGCATCAGCGTGACATACTGGCAACATTAGGAATCGATCTCTGGATTCCTAGGGACAGCGCATGTCAGCCGCACCAGGTTTCGATCTGGCGTGATCAGGCTGCACCTGAATTTCACACCGATATCGTCTTACCACAGCCTGCTTCCGTAGAGGCGTTGGCTGATCTACCGATTCCTGAGCCAGAGCCAATTGTTACGCTTAAGGTTGATACACCACCTGCGGCACCGACTCACATTGCAACTGTTCAGGAAGAGCGTGAAATCGTACAAATCCCGCCATTCAGTTTGCAGGCTTTAAGTCTGGCACATTGCAGTATCGTGATTGATGCAACTGCAATGACCGAAGACACCCAGAATTTATGGGGCAATATCCAGCGTGCAGTCCCAGGTGAGTTTCATGAGCTGAACTGGCCATTTCCCTGGGCCAATGTTCAGGATGGACGTGGTGTAGAATCCTATATTCAGGGTTTTCTGGATGGAATGAGTGCAGAGAAAAATATTATTTTCCTCGGGCCTGTAGCGCATATATCAAATACGAAAATGATCCAGTTGGCATC
Source organism: Acinetobacter sp. AR2-3 (assembly GCF_001878775.1). Classification (NCBI taxonomy): domain Bacteria; kingdom Pseudomonadati; phylum Pseudomonadota; class Gammaproteobacteria; order Moraxellales; family Moraxellaceae; genus Acinetobacter; species Acinetobacter sp. AR2-3. Next base: position 11,890 of record NZ_MJIQ01000023.1, on the reverse strand, counting down.
TTTACAAGAAATGCTGGATCAGCCGATTCTAAAAAAACGTTTATGGCAGTTTATGCAAAATAGGACTGCCAGTCTGGAATAATCTTGCTGTGGAATAAAAATAGATGAAACAAAAAGTGGTTGTATTTAGTCAAATTGATACTGATATTCAAAACAAGCTGGAACAAAATTATCAGGTTAGTTATATACAATCGAAGCTAGGCGATGTGAATCAACAGCTTTTGCAGCAGGTTCAGGATGCTGATGGCATGATTGGCGCAGGGCGCTTGTTGAATCGCGATAATCTGGCCAGTGCCACCCGGTTAAAAATTATCTCCAGTGTCAGTGTCGGTTATGACAACTATGAACTGGATTATTTAAATGAAAAGAAAATTTATCTCAGTCATACGCCGCATGTACTGACTGAAACCACTGCTGACCTGGCTTTCACTTTACTGATGTCAGCAGCACGCAAAGTGGCTTACCTGGATCAATGGACCAAGCAGGGACAATGGCAGCGTACCGTGGGCGAAGCACAATTTGGTATGGATATTTTTGGAAAAACCCTCGGAATTATTGGTCTCGGTCATATTGGGGCGGCAATCGCACGTCGTGGTTTTTACGGTTTTAATATGAATATTCTGTATCATAATCGCCGGGAAAAACCAGAACTCGCTCAAGGGGTGAATGCGCAATATTGCCAGCTTGATGAACTGTTACAGCGTTCTGACTTTGTGGTTGTTGCAGTAGATTTGAATGCGGATTCCAAGGCGCTGATTGCAGCAGCAGAATTGGCGAAAATGCAACCTCATGCGGTATTGGTCAATATTTCACGTGGTTCGGTCATTGATGAACAGGCATTAATTTCAGCTTTAAAAGCCAAGCAGGTTTTTGCTGCCGGTCTGGATGTGTATCAGAAAGAGCCGTTAAAGGAATCGGAATTATTCCAGTTGGATAATGTGGTTACATTGCCACATGTGGGTTCGGCCACTGCAGCCACCCGTAAAAAAATGGCAGAACTGGCTTATCAGAATCTTGTTGATGCCTTGGAAGGACGAGTGCCCCGTTATGTGGTCAATCCGGAATTTTAAAATGCATCTGATTCGTCGTTTAAATGGTATTAAAAAATAACATTTTCTTGCGTCTCTGCTCATTGTTCAATGCTATATTCAAGATAAATTAGATCGGCAGGATTAGAGATTTTTCATTGAAACGATTGGCGCTGGCGTGTGGCTTAAGTCTGTATATGGTAGCAGGGCACGGCTCTAACCATGATTTTAATCAAGTAAATGTACAATTTTCTGTGCCTGATATTGGTACAGGCGTCGGCTTACTCGATCAACAAAAAGAAAAAATGATCGGTGAAAAAGTCTATCGTGAAGTGCATAAACAAATGCCGGTCCTGCAAAATCCATGGCTTGAAGATCAGTTGCTTTCAGTATTTTCTCATATCCTGAGTCAGACTCAATTGCAACAGCCGATCGGTTTGCTGGTCATTAATGATCCCCAAATTAATGCTTTCGCCGTACCGGGTGGCCTCTTTGCACTTAATGCTGGTCTGATTAATTCAGCCCGAAACATGGATGAAGTGGCAGGAGTGATGGCGCATGAAATTGCACATGTCACACAACGTCATTACAGTCGCTCTCAGGATGCATTTAAAGGGCAAGGTTTACTGGCGCTAGCCGGAATTCTCGTCGGTGCTTTGGTCGCTTCTCAGGCAGATGGCGATGTCGGCACAGCGGTCATGATGGGTTCACAGGCAGCACTTCTGGATAAACAGCTTACCTATAGCCGTAATCAGGAGCGTGAGGCAGACCGGATTGGTATGCAATATATGTATCGTTCCGGTTATAACCCGCATAGTATGGCAGATTTCTTTGAGGTCATGCATCGCTCGACCAGCCGCTTAAGCTTTCTGCCGGATTTCTGGTTCACTCATCCACTCACCACCGAGCGTATGAGTGAAGCACGTTTACGTGCCAACCAGCTTCCTGCGGTGAAACGCAGTCTCAATGACCAAGACTTTGACATTATCAAGTGGTATAGCAGGGTATTGTCTGGTCAGACCAATGCAGAGCAGCTTATCCTGATGGACCGGCAAAATAATTTTGCAGGCCAGCTTGCCTTAACTGCCTATCGAATACAGCAAAGTGATTTCCAGGCCGCGCAGGCCACTTTAGATCGAGCAAAAAAGCATAACCAGATGCATCCTTTACAGGTTTTATTCCAGACTGATATTTATTTAGCTCAGAACCAGCTTGATGCAGCTTTGGAAAGTGTAGCGTCAGCAGCGCGGATCATGCCGGAAAATCGAGCGCTCAATTATAAATATGCAGAAGTGCTGATTCGCGCCAAGCAACCCGATAAAGCAAAAGTTTTAGTGCAGCGATTTCTAAATGCCAATTCACGGGATGTCAGTGGCTGGCGACTAATGCAACTGGCTGCCAATGCAGAGCCAGATTCGCCGATTAAGGCTGCTAATGTGCTGCGCTATCGTGCAGAAGTAGAATATTGGTCAGGATATGAAGAAACTGCCATCAAATCATTATTACATGCACAGCGTAGCGTAAAGAATAATCAATCTTTATCGTCCACCATTCGCCAGCGTCTGAAGCAGATGCAGCAGGCACATCAATATAAGATTTAAAGCTGAACTGGGTTTTAAGTTTTTGTATCAGGATGATATAGCAAGAATATATTCAATCAGGCTACAATCTTTTTGAAAGATCAGCGTGAATCAAACTGAAGCATAATATGAAAAAAATACTATTGGGCGTGTGTCTACTGGGGTGGAGTTATGGGGTTTTTGCTGCGAGTGCAGTTGAATATGTAGAAGCAATAGAACGAATTAATGCGGATTATAAAAAGGAATCGCGTCAGTTTTTAAGTGGTTTAAATCCGCAGCAACAGGGATTTAGTCCTGAGCAGAATGCAAAATTTTGTGGAATTGTAGGACGTTATGTTGATCGTTTATATCAGGCCGCTGACCAGAATCGTCCTTATCTGGATCGTCAGTTTCAAAATATGAGTAAACGGGATGTAATTGTAGAAGTGAAATCGTCGAAAGAGATGCAATTACTTAAGCGTTATCAGGTCGATTGTAATTTGCAATGAGAATACGTCAGGAACTGTCTTTGATTAAAGGCAGTTCAACGTTAAAGAGAAAATGCTAGAGAGTATGGATTAAGCAAGTTGCGCTTTGATTTTGGCGGAAACTTGTGCAGGATCGGCGCGCCCGGCTATGAGCGGACGCAGAGAATTCATCACCTTACCCATATCTTTCATGCTAGTAGCTTGTTGCGCTGCAATAGCTTGCGCAATCATGGAATCAAGTTCTTCCTCAGTCATAGCTTCTGGTAGAAACTGAGACAAAATCTCAATTTCGGCTTGTTCCTTACTAGCTAAATCATCTCGGCCAGCGCCTGCAAAGGCTTTAACCGATTCTTTACGTTGTTTAATTTGTTTTTCAATGACCGCAAGAACCTGAGCGTCGTCAAGTTCTTTGCGCTCATCGACTTCGATTTGCTTAATTGCTGCCTGTAGACTACGAATGACCGTCAGCTTGGACATTTCTTTGGCACGCATTGTTGCTTTCAAAACATCCGTGATTTGGTCTTTTAAAGTCGTCATTATTTATTCCAGGCAATCAATCACAAATTAATCTTAGTAAAGGCGAGTTGTACGTACTGATTCACGCGCCAATTTCTTTTGGTAGCGTTTAACAGCAGCAGCTTTTTTGCGCTTACGTTCTTGAGTTGGTTTCTCGTAGAATTCACGCTTACGTACGTCAGCAAGAACACCCGCTTTTTCGCATGAACGTTTGAAACGACGGATAGCTACGTCTACTGGTTCGCCTTCTTTCAATTTAACTTGTGGCATGAAGAATCCTCATATCAGTTAGGGTAAGATCTCGGGCTGAATTGCCCTCAATCACAAGTGAAGGTCAGTATTTTACTCATTTACATCTCATACCACAAGTCTATAATAGTTGCTGCAATAGAATTGATACAGGTTATAGGCAGTTTAATGATCGTTTTAGGCTTGGAAACGTCGTGTGATGAAACAGGACTTGCGCTGTATGACAGCGAGTTGGGTTTGCGCGGACAGGTGCTTTATAGCCAGATTAAACTGCATGCAGAATATGGCGGTGTAGTTCCAGAGCTGGCGTCACGTGATCATGTGCGTAAACTGATTCCACTCATCAATGAGCTGCTTGAACAGAGCGGCGTGAAAAAATCAGAAATTGATGCAGTCGCATATACCCGTGGCCCGGGTCTGATGGGCGCACTCATGACCGGTGCATTGTTTGGTCGTACTTTGGCCTTTGCGCTGAATAAACCCGCAATTGGTGTGCATCATATGGAAGGTCATATGCTGGCACCTTTATTGTCAGAAACTCCGCCTGAGTTTCCATTTGTCGCATTGTTGGTATCGGGTGGACATTCTCAGCTCATGGCTGCTTATGGCATTGGCCAGTATGAACTCTTGGGTGAATCCATTGATGATGCGGCAGGCGAAGCATTTGATAAAGTCGCGAAGATGATGGGTCTGCCGTATCCGGGTGGCCCGAATATTTCCAAACTGGCAGAGCAGGGCGATCCAAATGCATTTGCATTCCCGCGACCAATGCTGCATCAAGGTTTAGAATTTTCATTCAGTGGTCTAAAAACCGCAGTTTCTGTACAAATGAAAAAACTCGGTGATGAAAACCGCGATGCCGATATTGCGGCCAGTTTTCAGGAAGCCATTGTCGATACTCTGGTGAAAAAGTCGGTGAAAGCATTGAAGCAAACGGGGCTTAAACGTCTGGTGATTGCGGGCGGTGTCAGTGCCAATAAGCGTTTGCGTGAGCGTTTAGAAGCAGATTTAGCCAAGATCCGTGCATATGTTTATTATGCTGAACCTGCACTCTGTACAGACAATGGTGCAATGATTGCTTTTGCGGGCTATCAGCGTTTAAAAGCAGGGCAGCATGATGGCTTGGCGGTGACCACCACACCACGCTGGCCAATGACGGAATTGACTAATCCGACAGAGGCATAGATTTCAGGCTTGAAAAAAAGAGGCTAAGGCCTCTTTTTTATTGTGAATTTTTAAATGAAAACTTATAGCAACGGTATGTTGTAAATATATAGTTTTATAGCTGTATTTAGAGCTTGTATATTCTATTGAAACCGGAAAAATAGTTTAATAGCTTAAGTTTATATCATGCATATTTTTACAGGTTTGTAGCAGAGGCAATCTCGGATGGAAAATATAAATTTCAAAAGTTTTCAGGATGCTGGAGAGGCGGTGTTAAAGTTTTTGCATCAGCATTTTGGCTTTAATTTATGGATGATCACCCGGGTAGAAGGCCAAGACTGGATTGTGCTGCAAAGTGAAGATCATGGTTATGATATACGACCCGGTCAAGTGTTTCAGTGGGCTGATTCTTTTTGTTCTCATATGGTCGCAGGTAAGGCCCCGAGAATTGCCCCCCGCTCTGAAGAAATTCCTTTATATGCCACAGCGCCGATTAATCAGCAGGTCTGTATAAAATCTTATATTGGTCAGCCACTCCTTAAAGAAGATGGTAGTTTGTTTGGAACGCTCTGTGCGATTGATCCAGAAACCAAATCGGAAGCTATTGTGCAAGATATGCAACTGGTCGAGTTGTTGGGACAATTGCTCAGTTCGATCTTGCAGGCAGAATTACGTCAGAGTGAGCAGATAAGACAGCATGAATTATTGCAGGAAGAAGCCAGTAAAGATGAATTGACCGGGCTCTATAATCGCCGTGCCTGGGAAAAACTGCTGCGAGCAGAAGAAGAGCGTTGTAAGCAATATGGTCATCCCGCCGCTGTATTATTTATTGACCTGAATGACCTAAAAAAGGTGAATGATAGTTTGGGGCATGATGAGGGTGACAAGCTGATTCAAAATGCGGCTCAAGTATTGCGAGATAACGTACGAATTAATGATATTGTTGCCCGTTTGGGTGGCGATGAGTTTGTGATTCTTAGCGTGGAAAATGATGAAACGGGTACTGAAAGTTTAGTGGATCGTTTAATTAATGCCTTTGCAGCAGCAAACATTGGCGCAGCGATTGGTATGGCAATGCGTCATCCTGGTCAGGGTTTATTTGCAGCGCTCGCACAAGCGGATCAGAACATGTTTGAATATAAACGTCGGAAAAAATCCAGTGAATCCATGACCAATCTAAAATAATTGACGCTTTAAATCTTCTTTAAATGATTCAGTATTTCATATCATAAAAATGATCATTTTCTATGCTCTAAAGTCATCCTATCTTTTAATATTTTCTTTCATAGCCATGTATGAAAGTTGAGCATGATTCTCCATAAAAAGAAAATTCAATCCGTCTTTAACTTAACCATTACAAATTTTATAAGCTTTGTTGCAAAGTAAATTGATTTAATTAAATGCGCTTTAATTGTATTGAAAAGTGACACTGGTAAGGAACAAGATTCACATAAGCACTTCATTTCTTATGATAATTGTTGTTTGAAATATACATTAAAATTACAGAACCAAAAATTTCTTTGTTTAAAGATAAAGCGATATCGAAGGATAAAGCTGGCTGCCAAGAAAAAATATCACCGGCAGAAATAGCATTTGAGCTGTTCAGTTTCGAGAAGGCCAATCTTTAGTGATCACCAAATAAAAATGCAAAGAAATTTTAGGGAATAAATTTTATGAAAAAGCAGATTTCTATCTTTGGACTTGCTCTTGTTTCGGGTTTAATGAGTGCCTGTGGCGGTGGTGAGGGAAGTAGCTCAGACAGCCCTACTGTCACTACACCTCCAAATGTTCCTAAGGAAAGTATTTCCCCTGAGCTTTCAGAGGAGTTTGTCCCGTTTGAAGATCAGGATATTGTAAAGAAAATTCGCGATAAAATTTCCGGAAATACCAGTAATGATACCGACTATAATGTTGCTCTAGGTCACATGATTGGAGAAGTATTCGCAGATTATCCTTATGGGCGTACTGCACGTATTATCAAAATTTATAATTTGGGCATCAATAGTATTAAATATCCAAATCTGATCTGTTCGGAAGTCAATACCACTGGTTCGGTCAAAACCCTGAAATTAAAAACAGATAAAGATAACTGTATTATTCTGGATAAAACTTACCGTAAAGGCTCAAACATTACTCAGACGGTGAATGGTGACACGACGACTTTAAGCTTTAGCAATGTCCGTTATGGTTCAAATGTAGATTTTAATCTCAAGGACGACTACCTGATTTCTGGCACAATTGTGCATCGTAAAACCAAAAATAACATGGGGCAATCCGAATCTTATCAAATCGATCAGTTGGAATTCCAGCGTATCGCCGAGACCGGTCAGGCAGGTACTTCTGGAATCGCATTTGATACAAAGAGCAAAGAATATCTGCAGGTGCGTAATTATAATTACAGCTTGGTTGATGATTATGGCAGTGGCAGTAATGGGATTCGTACCTTAACCAGTCGTGGTACGATTATCGGTCAGCCTGATCTGGCAGATTATCGTTACAGTTTTGATTTTAATACCACGACACCATTTAAAATGGATGAAACCGTATTAAATAACTATAAGCATTTGCCAAAAGAGGGCGTGCTTAGAATTAAGGACAGCGATGATCAGGTGATTGAAGTCAAACAGAACCAGCCTGAATCATTGAAGGCTACTGTTTATTTCAATGGCAGTGAAATTGATGACCTGCTATGGTCTACCATTATCGGTGATAAACAATAATTCGAGATGTCAAAAAAGCCCTGTATTTCCAGGGCTTTTTTTATTATTGATTGGGGAGAAGTCTTTATTACAAAACTATTTTGAATAGCCGTGCTAATAAATCAGGTAACTGTAGCATCCAATAACAATTCGGCGGGATAAACCGCTTGCCATGAAGTTTTAAACTGTTTATGCACTTGGTCAATTGGGAAAGTACTGAGTTTTGCAATATTTTGCGCTTTTTGAATATTGTCGGCGCGCATATATGCAATCAAATAGTCCTGACCATGAAGTTGCAGATAAAACCAGGACTCGACATGAACCTGTTCAGCCTTAAGCGTTTCAATTACTTCGTCTTGACGTGCTTTCAAAGTACGCTGCCAGTCATGAACTTGCTGCATGTGTAAGGGCTTAAGTTGAATGAGAACTGCGCCGACATCCATAATTTTAATTTTCTTTTGAGTATCATCATTATATAAATGATTTATATGAAAAAAGCGACCTGAGCCGGTCGCTTTTAAGTTGTTAAGAGGCATTTAGTTGGGTTGAACCAATCCAGTGCTTGGAAAACTGATAGGCAGCACGTCCTGAACGTTGACCGCGTGCCTGACACCAGCGTAGGGCTTCAGCACGGGTTTCTGGCGTGAGTTCCATGCCTGCCTTTTTGAGGTAATGTTCGACAATTTCCAAATACAGGTTCTGATCCATTGGATAGAAAGACAGCCATAAACCAAAGCGGTCAGACAGTGAAATTTTTTCTTCAATCGCTTCCTGAGGATGTAATTCAGTATATTGCGGCACATCAACTCGGGTAACGGGCGTATTTTCATGCATGAATTCGGGTAATAAATGACGACGGTTACTGGTCGCATAAATCACAAAATTGCTGGAACCGGACTGTAAAGAACCATCCAGAACACTCTTTAAACTGCGATAATTTTCATCTTCGGCATTAAAAGCCAGATCATCGCAATAGACAATAAACTTCTCTGGGCGCTCTGCAATGAGTTGCTGAATCTGAGGCAGATCAGATAAGTCATCTCGTTCGATTTCAATTAATCGTAACCCTTGATCTGCATACTCGGTGAGTAGGGCACGCACAATAGAAGATTTGCCTGTACCACGAGAACCCGTCAGCAATACATCATTGGCAGGTAAGCCATTTAAAAACTGCAACGTGTTCTGGATAACTTTTTCTTTTTGCCGCTCAATCCCTTTTAAATCGGCCAGCTCCATCTTTCTAAGTTGATGAATGGGTTTGAGTTCACCATGTTGCCATTTATAGGCATGAGCAGAAAAATCAGGAATTTGTTTTAGTTCGGGCAGGCTTTGCTGAAGTTGCTGCAGAACAGTCGAAAGGGCATTTAAAATATGGTCAGGTAACTCAATTTTCGCCATGATTTAACATTACAGATTTAAAATTATGTCTAGGATAGTACCATTGCAAAATTCACAGTCAAAGCCAGAAAAGTATGATAATTTGCTTAAAGTAGAGAATTTTCGTTATTGTAGAGGATAGAAAATTTGTACACATTTTCTGGCTCTGGGTACGAGCTGTATCAAGAATAAATATAGGGAAGAAGGCAGATGCTGTTTAAAGATTTTACTCAGGATATTAATCCACATCAGGCCTATCGTATTAAAAAGCTCAAGCAGCAGCTGCAACAGGCTGAGTCCTATGAGGAATGGAAATACATCGCCCTGAAAATAGATGAAGAATCAGGTGCACAGGAATGGAAATTTGATAACAGTTCACCCTACTTTGATGCAGAAGTGATTGCACATCGTCTGGGTAAATTACGACGCTATCGACAACAAAAGCGTACCCGTGACCTGATGTATATTTTGCGCGAAGGCCTGAGCTACGATATTGCCAACATTGCCCATCCTCTACTGTTTACCGAAGCCTATGTGGGCACTAAAAGAATTATTGAAGATTATGTCGAAGAAGTCAGCCAAGGCTTAGCCTATATTGCTTCAATAGACTGTAACTGTCTCAGTATGGAAGAAAAAATCGAATATTTTCAGCATTGTCAGCGCGCCTATGGCCAGCCAGCCCTGATGTTTTCCGGTGGTTCGACGCTGGGTCTGTTTCATACTGGTGTATGCAAAGCCTTAATGGAGCAGGACTTGTTGCCGAAGGTAATGTCCGGTTCAAGTGCGGGTGCCATCATGACCGCCATGTTAGGTGTATCCAAACCTTCGCAATATATTGATATTTTGAAAGGCCATAATTTCTTTCATGAGGCTTTTCATTTCCGCACCATGAGTGAATTGATGAAAGGTAATGGTGGTCTGGCGGATGTAAAATATCTAAAAAAATTTCTGGTCGAAAATCTGGGTGATCTGACCTTCGAAGAAGCACTCAAAACCTCAGGTCTGCATATCAATATTGCGGTTGCACCTTATGATGCTGGACAGGATGCACGCATTTTAAATGCCTATACTTCTCCGGATTTGCTGGTCTGGAGTGCGGTACTGGCGTCTTGTGCGGTGCCGGTTCTGTTTCCACCGGTTCGTTTGACCAGTAAGCGCTATGATGATCAATATACGCCTTATATGGGTTCAACCCGCTGGGTGGATGGCAGCGTGCGCAGTGATTTTCCGCAGGAGAAAATGGCACGCCTGTATAATATCAATTATACCATTGCCAGTCAGACCAACCCGCATATCGTGCCATTCATGCAGGATGATATTTCACGTTTCCGTAAAGGTACTTTGAGCTGGCCACAACGAATTGTTCGCCGTCAGGGCGCGGTGATTACCAAAGGAATGATGGATTTCGCCCGGGAACATGCCGGTAGCTTGCCTCCTGTACGCCGTCTACTGGATCATGGCTATGGTGTAGTTGACCAGCGTTATTATGGTGATGTGAATATTGTCGGTAAATATAGCCTACGCCACTATAGCTATATGTTGCAAAATCCGCGGCCGTATCTGTTTAAAATTTTACAGCGTGAAGGGGAGCGGGCTACTTGGCCAAAAATCTCCCTCATTGAGACTCAGGAACGGGTCGGGAAAACTATTCAGCATTGTCTGGAGCTGCTAAATTATCAGCATACACTTAATCCAATACCTGAATACATTGCCACGACTTAATTTAGATCATCTCGATATTTCTGATTTTGAACTACGAACCAAAGCCCGTAGTCTGGGTTTTGGTCGGCGTCTTTATTATGCCAAGGGAAATGCGCTCTGGCTAAAAACCCAGATATCGCATAGATCTGATAGTTTAATATCATCTCCACATGCTGAACTAGGCTGGCAACATGAGCTGGATTTTTATCAGGCTCATGCCAGCTCAGGTGATCTAAATTTTTTCCTTCCACATCAAATTATTCAACAGCCTTTCAAGATCAATCATGAACAATTTGAGCAGGCCTTAATTCTGGTCGATGCGCCGGCGCATTTTCAGATCATGCCGCATCAGCAATCCATCACGCAAATTCGGCAACATTTGCTGCAAGCTGTGGAGCCTTTAATCTGCCTGCAAGAATTGGGTTATTTGCATGCCGATTTAAAGCAGGAACATTTTGTAAATAATCAGGGCAGGGTCTGCCTGCTTGATTTTGAGCATGTCCAAATACTCCATCAGAATGACCTGCATGAACTGAATGCGACACCGCGTTATATGGCGCCGGAACTGTTCCAAGGCCAAGCCAAGAGCCTACAAAGTGAAGTTTATGCTTTGGGTGTTATTTTTTATGAGTGGTTGAGTGGTCAGCGTTTACAGGCGACAGATTATCTGGATTGGGCCTTTTTGCATTGTCAGCGTCTGAAAGTTGAGTTACCGCAGCACTTACAGGCTTTTCAAGGCTTATTAGAAGAAATGTTAAGTAAGCAGAAGCAGCATCGTTTGGCTGATTTTAAAGCTGCTAAAGCCTACTTAATGACTGAAATTGAATGAGAAAAATACAATAAAACGTGGATTGTTTCTTATTTAATCAAATGAATATTTTTTTATGATAAACGGCTTGTCAGCTGGAAATGATCTCTATAATATACACAGCCATTGGGGACGTGGCGAAATTGGTAGACGCACTGGATTTAGGTTCCAGCGCCGCGAGGTGTGAGAGTTCGAGTCTCTCCGTCCCCACCAATCGATATTTGGGTAACTGGATATTGGGTGGAAGTAGAGGATTGGTGTAATGGCTGTCTCTTATACACATCTGACGCTGCCGACGATC